>CAMWKC010000032.1 GCA_947174735.1 uncultured Porphyromonadaceae bacterium | reverse complement strand
GTATGACTAATATTATACTTGACAAATGAAAAGTATTCCCTATCATTTTATCATAAATATCTTAAAATACCTAAAAAATATTGCCTCAGATAGGTTAACACACCCCTTAAACTCCCTTAAAGCAACCATTAAGGCCTAAATCAAAGCATGTTGATAAGAGAGAAATACTTTTTTTTACAATATGGTTAAAATTTCTTTAAAAATAATTTGATTAGTTCATTTATTAGTGCTAACTTTGCACCAGCAAAATAGAATATAGCATACCAAGGTTAATATCATCATAACAATAGATGTACCCGACTATGCTGGGCCGTGAGGCTGTAGTAAGCCGGGGATTATACAACAACTTTGAGCCGCAACGATGGTCTGAGTGATTCAGATCGTTGTTGCCATTGGAATTGCTAAATGCATGCCAATGTATGTTTGGTTGAATAATGGTACATCACCTGCCGGAGCTCTTCGCTGATGGCAGGAGACATGATACCGGTTCGGATGCTTACTGATGTTGACCCTAAAGGTCCGTCTGAGATAGCGCCACTGTATTATGTCACACAGAAAGCCGCCCGACGTGATGTCAGGTGGCTTTCTGTGTACATGATATAGTGAGCTGATTATTCTATAGCTGCGGATATAATAGTAGCAATACGGTGAACATCGTCATCGCTGACCCACGGACCGGCAGGCAGACAGAGCCCACGCCGGAATAAGTTTTCAGCCACACCGCTGATATAGGCCGGCGCACCGGCGAATACAGGCTGACGATGCAAGGGTTTCCAAAGCGGCCGACTCTCTATACCTTCTTCAGCCAGACACAGACGCAATGCTTCGACATCGGCCGAAGGCTCACAATCAGTATGTACGGACGCCGCTACAGTTGTTGTGGCGGCTGCTCCGCCTACCGCTCCCTGTACACCTGACGTGTAGGCACGTTCACGGCCGTGTACACGCACGCTGTCGTCAAGCAGAATATTGCATAGCCAGAAATTACTGTCGTATTCCGGTGAAGGATTATCAAACAGAGTTACACCTTTCACATCGGAAAACAGTTTTTTATACAAGGCATGTACATGGCGGTGATGAGCTATGTGTTCTTCGGCCACAAGCATCTGACCGCGTCCTATGGCTGCTGATATATTGCTCAAACGGTAATTGTAGCCTATCTCATCATGCTGGTAATAAGCGTAACCCTGCCGGGCCTGAGTAGCCAGATACATGGCACGGCGTGCTAGTTCGCTGTCAGCGCACATCAGTGCTCCGCCGCCGGAAGTGGTTATCATCTTGTTGCCGTTGAACGACAGCACACCGCACCGACCGAATGAACCGCACCGACGGCCATTATACGAACTGCCGAAAGCTTCAGCAGCATCTTCGATAAGCGGAATCTCCCACTTCGCAGCTACAGCCGCGATAGCATCCAGCGAGGCAGGCATACCGTAAAGGTCAACAGCCACGATAGCTTTGGGAAGTCGCCCCGTAGCACGTACACGGGCATCTATAGCAGTGTCAAGCAAAGTCGGGTCCATATTCCATGTCGAAGGCTCGGAGTCGACAAATATCGGTGTGGCACCTAAATACACCACCGGATTGACCGAGGCACAGAAAGTGAATGTCGGCACCATGACCTCATCATCCGGTCCGACACCGCAGCAGTCAAGGGCTATATGCATAGCTGCCGTACCCGAACACAGAGCCACAGCCTTACGGTCACAGCCGATGAAATGTTCGAGGTCACTCTCAAAAGCCCTGACATCCGGACCGAGCGGTACAATCCAATTATCGGCAAAAGCCTTCAGTACGAAATCAATCTCGCGTCCTCCAAGATGGTTAAGACACAACAGCACCTTTCTTTTCTCACTCATAAGCATCTATGATTTTCTATGCCGCAAAATTACAAACTATCGTCCATATCACCTTCGCAGATAACATAGAAATGAATATCGGCGACGCTGGCCGAGATAACCGTAATCACCTTCGTTAGCGTATGCCTCACGTTCGAACGATATGTCATGGTAAGCCCTGAACGTATCGCCACGTCTCAACAGCAGTCTCACAAGCCACTCCAGCACATACCAAATATAGAAACCAATATAAGCTAATTCCTTTATCTGCGCCGTATGTATACACTCATGATTCAGCATCCGACGGTCACATGGTCCCTTGGCAAACAGCACTCCACATAGATTTATGGCATAAAAACGTCTGCCGAAAGGTATAATTTTGTTATATATTATCTTCATCTGAAATAAATGTATATATTATCCTGTTATGTATCCGTTATAAACGGAAATATAAAAGATATAATTTTTTGTAAAAGTATGCAATATTTTCTAACTTCGTAAATTTAAGAAATAAAATCAATCTGTTATGGACAAATTACTTCGACTTTTCGCAGGTATAACGCTGGTAATTATGCCAGCGCTATGTACTGCCTCAGGCTTGTTGCCTGAGCACTGCTACCTCGAAAGCGGTACATTAGGAGGCACTTTTGACCACCCGTTAGACGGGCCTCTTAACATGTTTACTCTGTCTTTTGACGGAAAAATCGAACTTACGGATAAAGCCCAAGCTTACGTTATCTGTGACGGTAAAGAAATAGCCCGTGCTGTTTCTTTCAAAACAGACAACTATGTAGGACAAAATTGGACGCAGGGCTGGGTATATATAAATTTTTCAGGTGAATACCTGCCTTTAGGCAAAACATATAAATTGTATGTAGCCCCAGGTAGTATTAGACTTAGTAAAGACTTAACTATCACAAACGATGAACTCCTATTGCCATTTATGGTACCAGCTGATCTTGGAGAACCAAATTTTGGTCCCTTCTATAACGGATGTCAGATTATAAGCGAGCAGTGTATAAGCTGCACTTTAGGTCTGGAGGCATCACCAGTAGGTAATCCTGAATGGGAATTATATCGTGAAGGAGAACTGGTGCGTACCTATCCTGCCAATATAAACAGTGACTGGAACCTTGGATCAGCGTTTCTTGACTTCGGAGAAAAACTACATTTCGAGAAAGGTGTCAATTACCGTATAGTACTACAAGCTGGTAGTGCCTGCGGTCGTAGAGAAGATCTGCTAAGTCGTGAAGCAGTATTGGATTTTGTCGGTGGGTACGAAAAGCCTTTACAATATCCCTCTTATTACTACTGTAGTTATTTTGACGAACACCCAGCGGTAATCAATGAAGTGAGCTTTTATTATAATAGCCCTGTTATGCTTATACCAGATAAGCCAATATATCTTGTCGAAATAGCCTATAATAATTCAGAAGCCACTTACGATATACTGAGCGAAGCTATACCCGTACTTAAACAAGAATGTGATCATTGGGTTCTAACAGTTGATTTCGGAGGTATTGTACCTAAATCAGGAAAAGGGTTTTCTTTCCTGATACCAGAAGGGACAATAGTCAATGCTGAAGGGGATAGAGTTGTTAATAAAGCTCGGTCAACCGCTTTCGATGACGGGGTCGACAGACTGTAAAAGGTATAAAAATTACGGCTTCATACACTAAACCAACGGCTTCATACATAGTGTGTCTGAAAATTTGGGGCAGCGACGGACAGGTACTAATTTTGCATCGTCTCCGATAGACGGAGGCCTTGAAACCTAAAACTATCAAAGAAATGAAGCCACTCGTTTCAATCTTCGCATCGCTCGCTATCCTCGTGGCTACTCTCGTATCGGCACCCGCAGCACAGGCAGCTCCCGCTCCGGCTCAGCCGACAGAACAGAAGTCACTGCTCTCGCTCATTCCTGTTTCGATAGTGGTCGAACAGACCGCGACGCTCGGCGACGGACGCCAGATTACGGTCTACTACCAGAAAAACGGAGACCAGTGTGAAATCTATTCGGAGTGTGACCTCAACGGTTATAACGTCAGCGATCTTGCCTCACTGCAGTCGACAAGCTTCCGTATCGTCAACAGTGTAAAGGGCAAGCGTGTGTACAGCACCTCTTTCGCACAGGCCCGTAAACTCTTCAAACAGCTCGTGAACCAATATCTCTGACGAATATCCATGCCATAACCGGCCGGGTCAAACAGAATTGACCCGGCCGATTATGCAAAACAGATACTTTACAAAGCAATTAATTTCACCTTCCGGGCGTTATGGAAATAATATGGAATGGCTGAAAATATCCACTGCATCAGAAATTGTACGCGTCGCCGTAGACGAAATAGTCTATATTATGGCTGACGGCAACTATTGTGACCTTGTGCTCTCAAACGGGTCGACACATAACATGACATTCCAGCTACATTACTTCGAGGAATATTTCGCCCGACTCAGACACAATACGTTCACACGTGTGGGAAGAAGCCTTATTGTCAACAAGCGTCATATCCGCGTAGTCAATGTACCCGGCCGACTCATAAAGTTCGGTGGTCATACTATATCGACTTCACTGCCAATGCTGCGCATGGATAAGCTCGGACGCGACTCTCTGAAGGAACTTAAAAAAGAAATGGACGAATATGAAGACCGAGCAAAGAGTGATTGAGGTAACCGAGACACCGCGTCCTGACGACAGACCGGTCGATATACCTGTAATCAGTATCGAGAATAGTTCGGATAGCAGTTACGGGAATGAAGAATACTTCGGGGCTACTCGTAAACAGCCTAAGCGAAAAAAGAATATTTTACTGATACTTAGTCTACTGACGACAATACTTATAGCAGGTGTTCTGCTGTGGATATTCCGGTATAGCCTCATGGAGACCGAAGTACCTGTGAGTGTCAGTGACAGAGAGAATATCGAAAAACTGCAACAACCCTTCATACCAACCGCCAAAGGCACAGAAATGATTTCGGACAGCGTATTGGGAGTAGCTATGGAAATCTATCCGCTCCAAGGACTAAGAGCTTCACTGGAGACGGAATTACCTGATACTGCCGACAGAACACTTGTACTTTTCACACGCAGTGCCGACTATCATTCCGACGGTTCACTTATCGGCACAGTAGTGAATGAAGGCCGGAAAGTCAATTCCAAAGAACGTAAATCGCGTCAGGGCTATCTGGCTATCTCCAAGTCAGGACGACCCGTTACAGGCATCTCGCTATCTGATAAAGTCGCGGATTATACAGCACAAAACGGAGGTTCTTTTTTTCGGCAATATGTATTGCTCGGCGATGGCGAATTGCCTTCATCTTTCCATCTGCATGGCAAAGTGGAACGTGCTGCCATAGCACGTGATGCTGACGACCAACTGTACTACATTGTGACCCGCCACAAAGAAACTATGTACGACTTTGCCGACGCAATGCGGGAATACGGTCTTACAGATGCTATCTATCTCACCGGAGGTAACAGCTATACCTTCTATCGCGATTCAACAGGCGCCGCTCATATCACAGACCGGCTACGTCAGAAATACGTTAAATATAATGACACACCATTACCGGCACCACTGCTGGTATTCAGACAATAAATATGAAAAAAATAGCAAGTTTCACTATCGACCATACACGTCTTGAGCCAGGCGTCTATGTATCGCGCAAAGATACAACGCCATCAGGCGATGTTATTACTACCTTCGACATACGCATGACACGGCCTAACCGTGAACCTGCTCTGTCTCCCGAGGCTCTCCATGCTATGGAACATCTGGCAGCTACCTATCTGCGCAACGATCCTGAATGGGCCTCACGCGTAGTCTACTGGGGACCGATGGGCTGCTGTACCGGCAATTACCTGCTGTTGAACGGCGACCTGCAAAGCCGCGATATTCTGCCGCTGATGCGCGACACTATGAAATTTATAGCCGGTTACGAGGGTGAGATACCGGGAGCCTCGGCACGCGACTGCGGCAATTATACCTTTATGGATCTCGAGGGTGCACGCGGGGCTGCAAGACGCTATCTTGACGAGACACTTTCCAATCCTGATGAAAGTAATCTTAATTATCCTGCATAAAAATCAGCCGGATTCCGTAATAAATCGACGACTTCGTAAACTTATTTTTACGGAGTCGTTTTTTTTAACTACTTTTGTAGTCTTAGGCAGGACAAGGCCACAAGCATAGTTCCGCACTTCCAACAACCTCTCTGACCTATATGGCAACAGACACACCTCTGATGACGCAGTATGAGCAGATGAAACGTAAACATCCGGATGCTATACTGCTGTTTCGCGTCGGTGACTTCTATGAGACATTCTCGGACGATGCTATCGCCGCAAGCGAAATTTTAGGTATTACACTTACACGCCGGGGTAACGGCAAATCCGGTCCGATACCTTTGGCCGGATTTCCGCATCATGCCCTCGATACTTATCTGCCCAAACTTGTGCGGGCCGGAAAGCGTGTAGCCATCTGCGAACAGCTCGAGGATCCCAAACAGACCAAGAAGCTGGTGAAACGCGGTATAACCGAATTGGTAACTCCGGGTGTAAATACCAGTGACAGCGTCATGAACACACCGGAAAATAATTTTTTAGCCGGTATTCATGTAGGACGTAAACAGGTAGGAGTAGCCTTTCTTGACATATCTACCGGTGAATTCCTGTGTGCTCAGGGAGATGATACATATGTAGACAAACTGTTAGCCGATATGGCTCCGCGTGAACTGTTACGTATGCGCGGCCTGCGCGACTATTGTGATAATCACTTCACACTGCGTTGTCCTACCTACGAACTTGATGACTGGGTATATACTGACCAGACAGCACGCGGACGTCTGTTGAAACACTTCGATGTACAGACGCTGAAAGGTTTCGGTGTAGACGGTATGGGAGAGGCTGTTATAGCCGCCGGAAGTCTGCTGCATTATCTTGATCTCACGCAGCACACCGAGACAGCCCACATTACTTCGCTGGCCAGACTCGACGAAGACCGCTATGTACGTCTCGACCGATTCACAGTGCGTAATCTTGAGCTGCACGAACCACTAAATCCCGAGGGTTGGAGTCTGCGACAGGTTATCGACCGTACTTTAACACCTATGGGACGCCGTATGCTTGGGCGCTGGTTACAGTTTCCGTTGATTGATCAAGAAAATATCAACGCCCGCCTCGATGCTGTCGAACACTTCTATGCCAATCCTGAATTACGCAGTCAGCTCACTGATACACTACGCGGTATAGGAGATATCGAAAAACTGGTGTGTAAAATATCTTCACGACGTATAGGCCCACGTGAGATGCTGCATCTACGTGACGCTATCGACAATATATCTCATATCTGCTCGTTACTGGCAGGCTGCGGATGTGATGTACTCGAAAAGCTGAATGGCAGATATAACAATCTTGACGCCCTTGCGCGTCGTATAGAACGCACTATCACCGATGACCCACCGGCTACATTCGGCAAGGGAGGAGGCGAAGTGATACGTGCAGGCGTGGATATAGAGCTTGACAAAATGCGCTCATTCGCTCACGACAGCAAGTCAGCACTACAGCAGATAGTCAACCGCGAGATACAAGCCACCGGTATTACGTCACTTAAGATAAGTAATAATAATGTTTTCGGCTATTATATAGAAGTGCGTAATACACACCGCTCGAAAGTGCCTCCGGAGTGGATACGCAAACAGACTCTGGTAAACGCCGAACGCTACATTACCCCCGAACTCAAGGAATACGAACAGAAAATACTCCATGCACAGGAGGGTATCGGGATAGCCGAGAGCAGAATTTATAACGGGCTCCTCGACGAACTGACGCGACATATAGGCGAACTTCAGAACAACGCTGTTCTGACAGCACGTATTGACTGTCTTTGCGGTCTGGGTACTGTAGCGGCTGACAACGGCTATGTAAGACCGGTGCTTGATAAAGACCGTAAACTCAGCATACGTCAGGGGCGCCACCCTGTCATAGAACGTCGTCTGCCGCCGGGACAGTCATATATAGCCAATGATGTTGAACTGGATCCGGAGGAGACTCAGATAATGATGATAACAGGTCCTAATATGAGTGGTAAGTCAGCATTGCTGCGTCAGACAGCCCTGATTGTACTTATGGCACAGACAGGCAGTTTTGTACCTGCTACCGAAGCCCATATAGGCATCACTGACAAGATATTCACTCGTGTCGGAGCAAGCGATAACATATCTCTGGGCGAATCAACCTTTATGGTTGAAATGACCGAAGCAGCCGCTATACTCAATAACATGAGTGATCGCTCGCTAATACTGTTCGACGAATTAGGACGCGGTACATCGACATACGATGGTATCTCTATAGCCTGGGCTATTGTGGAACATATCCACAATAACAAGCGTTGCCGTCCCAAAACACTGTTCGCCACCCATTATCACGAACTTAATGAGATGGAGAAGACTTATCCGAGAGTAGTCAACTACAATGTTTCTGTACGTGACATTGACGGTAAGGTGGTGTTCATGCGTAAACTTGAACGAGGCGGTTCAGAACACAGTTTCGGTATACATGTAGCCAAACTTGCGGGTATGCCGCCGGCCATAGTAAAACGTGCCTCACAGGTACTGCGACAGCTTGAAAAGAACGCGCCGCGTGACCCGGGAGGTAAACCAGCTCTTACAGCGCCGGTTCCCGATGCGTGCCAGATGTCGATATTTCAGCTTGATGACCCGCTGCTTTCACAGCTACGTGACCGTCTTCTGGACCTTAACATTGACAATCTTACTCCACGTCAGGCTCTTGACCTGCTCTACGACATGCGCTCGTTACTGACAGGTTCGGACTGACGTTCGTTCTCTCTCCGTCTCCCTCTCCTCCCACATCGCACAGGAGGCCCAAGGGGTCGGATAAGAAATGTATAAGACCCCTATTTTTACTTATGCCTCAATAACTTCCACACATGAAACTATACCTGTCTGTCATTGCTTTGGGATTAACTTTTAATACCTTGGCTGAAACACCTGACACGACATATAATAACGTTACACCTGTCGATTCAGCCTTCTTCAGTCAGCTTGACGATTTGGTAGTGACAGCTATGGGTATCAGAAAAGACCCCCGCACATTAGGCTATAGTATACAGCACCTTGATGCCGATCAGTTAAACACAGCCGGTACCGCTTCGTTAGCCTCAGCGATGCAGGGACGTCTGTCGGGTGTAGATATTAGACCATCGTCGGGTTCGCCGGGTGCGTCGGCCCAGATTGTAATACGCGGAGCCCGTTCGTTTACAGGCAACAACCGTCCGCTCTATGTAGTCGACGGTATGCCGGTTGAATCCACTCCGGATTTCAGTACCGGTAACTCGACACGCGGTGCTAACCTCGCTGACCGTTCAATAGACATCAATCCGGAAGACATTGAGTCGATAAATGTGCTCAAAGGTCAGGCGGCAGCCGCGCTTTACGGTATACGAGCTTCAAACGGTGTCATTGTCATCACTACGAAACGCAGTCATAGTAAAACGGCGCATCCTACAGTAACACTCTCTACCGATGTGTCGGCCGAAATGGCTTCCCGCCGCTTCAGACGTCAGGAAGTCTATGCTCAGGGTACTTCCATTTCGGCTTTTGCCCCTAACTCAGCTATGACATGGGGACCGCGTATATCCATGCTTCCTTCCGATGCAAAATACGGCGGCGACAGTCAGGGACATCCGGGAGAATATTATAATCCGGTATTGGCTGATGCCGGCCTAAGCGGTTGGACCACACCAACTATTTACGACAATGTAGGAACCTTCTTTCAGACGGGTATAACTGCCAATACCAATATCTCGGTTAGTCAGCATACGGCTAAAGGGGACTATGCCTTCGGCGTAAGTAATTCATACCAGAAAGGTATAGTACCTACAACGGGAATGAACCGATGGGGTGTACGTGCTCTCACAGATCTGAAACTTACAGACCGTCTGTCAACAGGATTCTCGGCTAATTACGCTTCCACACGTATTAAATCGGCCCCGTCGGCTAACTCTGCTATACTTAATTCGGTGTACACGGCACCGGCTGAATTCGATCTGAAAGGTACACCGTGTCATCGTCCCGGTGATCCTGCCGCACAAGTATCCTACAGGCCGACTGTATATGATAATCCCTACTGGTGGGCAGCCAACAACAGTTATAACCAAAATACTGACAGAGGTTACGGCAATGTATGGGCTGAATATAATCCGTTGTACGGCCTGAGCGACATATTTACTCTCAAAATACGCGAACAGGCAGGTCTTGATGTCTATAATACTAATGACTCCGATATACTCGAAGTGGGAAGCGCGGGAAATAACAACGGTTCTATAGACAATTACGGGGTCAGCCGCATTATTTTCAATAATCTGGCTACAGCTGACTTCAACGCTTATTTAGGAACAGACTGGGAAATCGGTCTTATGGTAGGTTGCGAAGTAAACCAAAACAATGCCCGCTGGTGGAATTATAACGGTACGAACTTCAATTTCTACGGTATGCCTGTTATAGGTAATGCCACATTCTATTCCAGTTCGGAATATACACGACGCAGCCGCACGGTAGGTTTCTTTGGTAATCTCAGTGCTGCATGGCGGTCAATGCTATATCTGAACGTCACCGGCCGCAATGACTATGTATCAAGTATGCCGCGTGCTCACCGGTCGGTATTCTATCCTTCGGTCTCGCTCGCATGGATGTGGAGCCAACTGCCGGCTTTGCAAAGTGTCACGGCTATTGATTACGGCAAGCTACGTGTATCATACGCACAGGTCGGCCAGGCAGGCACATATCTTACCGATTACTATTTCACGCCACAGTACGGTAGCGGTATGTATACCTATTATCCGTTACGCTATCCTATAGACGGCATAGCTTCATACGTGCCTTACCAGCAGATATATGACCCACAGCTGAAGCCCCAGAATACAGAAAATGTAGAAGCTGGTATAGAAATCGGGTTGTTAGGTGACCGACTGCACGCGGAATACACGGTGTCTTACCAAAACATCACAGATCAGATATTCTCGGTGCCGACGGCCGGTTCAACCGGTTATCAGTATATGACTATGAATGCCGGTCGCATGCGCACATGGAGTCATGAGATACTCATAGACGGTACCGTAGTACGCGGTGCTGATTGGGAAATAAATCTTGGAGCTAATCTGACACTAACAGACAACAAGGTAGTAGAACTGGCTCCCGGTGTCGAATCTCTAATGCTCGGCGGATTCACTTCGCCTCAGGTACGCGCCGAGGCAGGAAAGACTTATCCTATTATTTACGGTACAGCTTTCAAACGTACTGACGACGGTCAGCTTCTTCTCAGCAAGGGACTTCCGCAGGCTACAGCAGCTTCGGTAGATCTTGGTAGCTGCTCGCCTGACTTCGTGACAGGATTTAATCTCAGCGCACGCTGGCGCAGACTGTCGTTAAACGCCACACTAAGCTGGCAGCATGGTGGCCGTATGTATCACGGTACCAATATGGTGCTCAACAATGCCGGTGTAACGATGGAATCACTCCCATGGCATGAGGGGACTTTTATAGCTGAAGGTATAGATGAAGCCACAGGTGAACCTAATACTGTTGAAGTCGAACGTCAGCAGTATTATATGACTTATTATCAGGTGGGCGAGAGCGGAGTCTATGATATGAGCTTCGTCAAGTTGCGAGATATATCGCTGACATGGCAGCTTCCTGACCTCGGACCGCTGAAACTTCAATTGTCAGCTTTCGCACGGAACGTGCTTCTATGGACACGTCTGCCGAACTTCGACCCTGAATCTTCGCAGGGTAATGGCAATATGGGTGGTTATTTCGAGCGTTTCTCCATGCCCGCTACAACTGCCATAGGCGGTGGGCTTAAAATCACTTTTTAAATCCGTACAGATGAAAATCAAAGTCTTATGAAGATTTCAAGTTTAATATCTCTTATAGCCGCAGGTCTGCTGATGACTGTCGGAGCCTGTACTGATGCCGAAATGGACCGTCTTAACCGTAATACCAGCAATCCACCGGCCGAAACAGTCAATGCCCGTTTCCAGATTACGGACGCAATTGTCTCGACAGGCTTCTCCAATATCGGGGGCAGTTACGCTTGGTACATATCATCATATAACGAGCAGATGTTTGGCGACGGTAATAATCTTCTGATGTATGCCGAATTGCGTGATCCGGGTGTGACTGCGGCCGCCACGACTTTTAATAACGATTGGAATACAATCTATCGTAATTTGCAGAACGTAAAGCAAATTATAGAGAAATGCGGTGAAGGCGGACTTAACGCCGGTCAGCTCGATTTGTTAGGCATGGCCGAAACTTTATGGTGTATCAAATGGGAAATTGTAACTCTGTTGCATGGCGATGTACCATATAGTGAAGCCTTGAACGCTAATATTAAGACACCGAAACTCGATAAACAGGAAGATATCTACGCCGGACTACTTAAAACAATAGACAG
This sequence comes from uncultured Porphyromonadaceae bacterium, assembly GCA_947174735.1. Classification (GTDB taxonomy): domain Bacteria; phylum Bacteroidota; class Bacteroidia; order Bacteroidales; family Muribaculaceae; genus Lepagella. The sequence continues at coordinate 1,038 of CAMWKC010000032.1, read as the reverse complement.
CGCTATCACTCATCTTACGGAAGCAGACCGTGAACATCTTGACAACGTCGGTACACAGGATTTACTCTATCAAGGCAGCACTGCAAAGTGGCTTGCTCTTACATACGGTATTAAGGCACGGCTTCTGTTGGACGGTATGTACCGCTATCCTGACTGTCTGGCGGCCGTGGATGAAACAGCACAGAAAGCTCTTGATCTCGGCTTTGACGGTGCTGTACTCGATATATTCGATAATCCTGACCGCGACAACCCGTGGGCAGCCTTCATGCGCAGTCGTAAATACCTCGGTGCTAACGGTACTTTAGCTACACTTCTGGCTGAGAACGGTGATCCGCGTCTTGATATGTATGCCTGTGATACTTTCAGCACCGGTATACTGTGGGCACCGGCAGGCGATGCTTCTCTCTCCGTCACTACCCAGCAGGTAGGAGCTCCGGTATGGCTTTCAAATACCAATGCTCCACTTTATATACTCGCTAAGTCGGAATTACTGTTGATACAAGCCGAAGCCCGTGTTCGTCTCAGCCGTGATGCTTCCACACCTATGACGGAGGCTATGACATGTTCATACGCAGAATACCGTAGAGCAGCCGCTTTCGAATACTCGGAATTACCTGTACTTCCAGTTCCGGAAGCTACCCTAAATGAAGTAATGCGTCAGAAATTCATTTCTACTGCAGTGACAGGTCCCATAAGCTACTATAATGATTTGCGCCGCGGCCGCGCACTTGGTGAGGAATGGCTCACACCACTTAATCCCAATAATACAGTAGCAGGTGCTAACCGCTGGCCTCTGCGCCTTCCCTACGGTAATAGCGATGTAGCTGCCAATCCTAACATAGCGGCAGCTTTCGGCACCGGTAACGACGCCGGTATGTATATCTTCACCGAACCTGTCTGGCTCTTTGGTGGCACACGCTGAAGTAATACTATATAGACATTCAAATAATAGATTACAGTTACATTCTAAAACAACTTTTTTAAGTATTTGAACAGAGGATATGTTTGGCATAACGACATATCCTCTTAATTATGATT
>CAMWKC010000031.1 GCA_947174735.1 uncultured Porphyromonadaceae bacterium | reverse complement strand
GCTGTGGCCGGCATTATAGATACCCTGTATAAACAGGGTTGGCCTTTGGTTATAGGCCGTTTTTTTTCTGCCGGTGTATTAGGATATTATACTAATGCACAGCGTTTCGCTGATTTACCGTCATCTAACTTCACCGGTATTCTCCAGCGTGTGACTTATCCGGTGTTGTGTACTATACAAAATGACCGCGAGCGTCTTATTGCTGCTTATAGCCGTTGCATACGTATAGCCGCTTTCTGTATATTTCCTCTTATGGGCGGTCTTGCAGGTGTAGCTTATCCGCTTATACGTCTGGCATTAGGTGAACGATGGACTTTTGCTGCTGTTCTTCTGCCTTTATTATGTGCCCAGATGATGTGGTATCCCATACATGCCCTTAATCTCAATCTGCTTCAGATTACAGGTCGAAGCGGAGTTTTTCTAAAACTTGAAATCTATAAGAAAATAGCAGGTATCGCAATACTTTGCGTTACTGTACCGTTTGGAATAATAGCCATGTGCTGTGGCGGGATAGTCACATCGCTGGTAGCCTTATGCATAAATACCGGTGCCACGGGTCGCCTGTTGGGAATGGGGTTGCGAAGACAGTTGCGCGACATATTCCCTTCGCTGCTTTACACACTCAGTATGTGGGTAGTGATAAAAGGTGTTATTTTTCTGATAACTGATGATATAATATCACTTATTGTAGGTATAACCGTTGGTGTTATATGGTATTTAGCTCTTGCATGGCTTACCGGTTCAACTGACCTTCGTACACTGATCTATATAGCGCGTCACCGCACTCTGCCTCCGGCCGACGCCCAACCTGACAAAAAATGACTCTGATAGCATTATACACTGTATTCTTCGGATGCTGGGCACTGGAGAACTACCGCAAATGCGGTTTTAATCTGAGTGTGTTTCTTATCATGCTCTACTGCCTGGGCTCTATATGCTGCTTATGTATCGCCGGTTTCTATCCGGAATATATCAAGTTTCCGGAACGTATTACTTTTGGTTCCGTAGCTTCTCATATATTGCTTTTATGGTTGTTTATGTATCCGTTGATTAAGTATGGCAATACGTTTGACCTTGATGACTTCGATATTGATGTGTCACGACTTGATGCCTTTGCATGGTGTGTGGCCATACCGGCTGTGCTATCAATGATAGCCTCCTCATTCGATGTTGCCCAAATCTTTCTTTACAGTGACTTTCTTGCGGCTCGTAAAGCCTTTCTTGCCGGTGATATATCCAATATATATATGGATAAATACGGTGCATTTGGTTACGTCCTCTCACTTGGTCCGCAATTGTCATGGATTGCAACCTTTCTTTTTTATTACTATTATTTTTATCTTGACCGCCGTGACCTTCTTACATGGCTTCTTCTGGCCAGCACTCTGTCGATAGCTGTCAATAACCTGGCTATAGCCGGACGTGATGGTTTTGTACGATGGATATTCTTTATGTTAGCGGGTTTTATACTTATGCGCCGTTACATAGACTTTCGTGCTCATAGAAAAACATTTATAATTATAGGTCTTGTTCTGACGGCAGTACTTGTAGGTTTTACGGCCATCACTCTTGACCGTTTTGAAAAATCTCAGTATGGTGCTTTTTTCTCCCTGCTAAGATATGGTGGTGAACAGTTTTTCCTTTACAGCTACGGTTATGAACGCTTCTTTGACGCTGGCTATGATACTGTAGCTTCTTTGTTTCCGTCAATAACACGTGAGGAAGTGGATATGTACTTTCTCAACAAACGTGTAAAAGCTGACTTCTTTCTTAATACGTTTCCTACTTTCGTAGGTACTTTTGTACGTCGTGTCGGCTTTTTCAATACAGTTGCGTTAGCTGTGGGTGCGTTTATTTTCTTCTTTCTGTCATTCTGGAAACGAGGTCCTTTAAGCCGCATTACCCTGACACGTGCTGTAGCCTATCTGTTTTACTATGAGTTTATGCTTCTGGGCTTTTTCTACTATATGCACGGAGGACGATTTACTCAGTACACTATTATGTTTTATCTTCTTCTGGCATTCTGTTTCAGCCATTTTACCTTTCGCTCCAATCGCTATCGGGTCTGACTCGGTCTGAAGCGGGAATTTCTTATACAGTGTGCTTAATTCGATGATTTAAGTCCGTCGCGTATCCCTGCTGCAATTCTTTTGGCAAACTGACCGCGTGGCTTCAGAAACAGAGGATAATAAAACGCTTTAATAGTGTATTTGATGCCGTTTTTGACCTTCCACCATGTCGGCGTATGGGGGTAGGCCAGCAGTTTGAAATAGTTGCGGAACTGATAGTAGACTCTGAAGGGAGTAGGTATACGGATACTATGCTGTTTACCTGTGTCTTCACCCATCATGTGAGTCATTGTTACATCAGGTATAATGAAAGACTGTAGGCCGTGGAAATGACCGGCACGCCAGCACCATTCCGAATCAATACCATCTATAAACAGAGATTCAAGCATCGGTCCTACCTGTTCCAATGTAGCAACACGCATTAGTGAGCCGGAGGAGATAATATAGTCCATACACATAACTTCCATACCTCCTAAATTTCTTTTAAACCGAAGATTCCACTTATCGAAAGTAGGTTTGCCTGTGGTGCGCTGTCGTGGCATAGGTCCGACTGTCGCCACTTTGACACCTGCGCTTTCAAGATCATGATGAGCTTTGAGCAAACGGCCCACCATGTCAGCCGGAGGAAGGGAATCCTGATCTGAAAAAAGAATGTAGTCGATTTTATGTGATTCCAGATGATGGATACCGACATTTTGTGCGGCAGCCAGTCCACGGTTATCTCCGAGATAAATGTAGCTTACAGATGGTAAGTGAGCGAACGCTGTGCTTTGGGATTGTCCGGGTGTATTGTCAACTATACAAAGTTCGTCTACCTGCCCGACGAGCGATTCAACTGCCTTGAGTGTGTGCTGTATGTCAGGTCGGTACAGAACCATGATGGCACCAATCTTATTATCCATATCTCAGTATCTTTCGATGCTACATCAGTCACGTCCGAAAATATCACGGGTGTAGACCTTATCGGCTACATCATCCAGACAGGAATCGTAGCGATTAGCGACTATGGTGTGTGAAAGTTCTTTAAACTTCTCAAGATTATTTACGACTTTAGAACCGAAGAATGTGCTGCCGTCCGTAAGAGTAGGCTCGTATATTATTACCTGAGCACCTTTTGCTTTTATACGTTTCATTACTCCCTGTATGGAAGAATGACGGAAATTATCAGAATTCGATTTCATTGTCAGACGGTATACTCCGACAGTACATACATGCTCACTGGTAGAACTATATTGACTGTTACTTGAATAATATCCCGCTAACTTCAGCACCTGATCAGCAATGAAGTCCTTGCGTGTGCGGTTACTTTCAACGATAGCAGTCATCATGTTCTGTGGTACATGGGCATAATTGGCCAATAGTTGCTTCGTGTCTTTAGGAAGACAATAACCCCCGTATCCGAAGGAAGGATTATTGTAGTGTGTGCCTATACGTGAATCAAGTCCGACACCTTTTATGATAGCCTCTGTGTCAAGTCCTTTGACTTCAGCGTATGTATCGAGCTCATTAAAATAGCTTATACGTAATGCTAAGTAGGTATTAGCAAACAGTTTGACAGCTTCAGCTTCCTTTATACCCATATAGAGTGTCTCAATATCGCGTTTTTCAGCACCCTGTTGCAGCAGAGCAGCAAAGGTATGTGCAGCTTCATCGAGACGTGAGGTGTCAGTGACAGTCGATATAGCTTTATTTTCTTCGGCAAATCTCGGGTCGTCGATAATTTTAGGAATGCCGGCAATTATACGGCTTGGATATAGGTTATCATACAGTGCCTTTGATTCGCGTAGAAATTCCGGAAAAAACAGAAGATTGAATTTCCTGACGCCATGTGCGGCATATTTTGCATAGAGCGAACGGCAATAACCAACCGGAATGGTAGACTTGATTATCATTACGGCGTCAGGATTTACCGACAGTACCAGTTCGATAACTTCTTCTATGTGATGAGTATCGAAATAATTTGTTTCCGGGTCATAATTTGTCGGTACTGCAATAACTACAAAATCAGCGTTACTGTAAGCTTCGGCTCCGTTAAGCGTGGCTTTCAGGTCAAGATCTTTTTCTGACAGATACTTTTCTATGTATTCGTCCTGTATGGGGGAAAGCCGATTATTTATCTTTTCGACTTTTTCAGGAATGACCTCGACTGCGGTCACTTTGTTATGTTGTGCAAGGAGTACTGCTATACTTAGACCTACATAGCCCGTACCGGCCACTGCTATATTGTATTTTTTCATTCTGCTACAGATTATAATAATTCTTGAACCAAGACACAGTACAGTCGATACCGTACTGCAGATCGGTATGAGGTGTGAAACCTGTGGCTTCTGCAAGAGCCGATGAGTCCGCGTATGTCTGGTAGACATCTCCGGCCTGCATGGGTAAAAATTCTTTTTTGGCTTCGCGTCCTATCGCTTTTTCAATACAGGATATATAATCCAGCAGACGTGTAGGCTGTTGGTTACCGATATTATATATTCTATATGGTGCCGGCGAGCTGGCCGGGTCCGGATTCATTTCATTCCAATTCGGATTACCTTGCGGTACAATGCTGATAATGCGTACAATCCCTTCGACTATATCGTCAATATAGGTAAAGTCACGTAGCATGTCACCGTTGTTAAATACTTTTATAGGACGATTGTGTAGAATGGCGTCCATAAAAAGAAAAGGCGACATATCCGGCCGTCCCCAGGGTCCATAGACAGTGAAGAACCTCAGACCGGTAGTAGGAAGGTCAAAGAGTTTCGAGTAGGCATGAGCCATAAGTTCGTTACTCTTCTTTGTGGCTGCATACAGACTTACAGGATGCGCTATACCATGATGCTCTGAAAACGGTACCTGGCCATTTAATCCGTATACGCTCGAGGACGAGGCATATATTAAATGCTTTATATTATTGTTACGACATCCCTCAAGTACGTTTATAAAGCCGTCAACATTACTTTCAATATAAGCATGCGGGTTAGTGATAGAATAGCGTACACCGGCTTGGGCTCCGAGATGAATCACCACATCGAAGTCGCCGTTAGCAAACAGCATCTGCATAGCCTGGGTGTCTTCAAGATTCATGCGTATGAAGCTGAATCCTTCTTCTGTTACGGATTTGGCAAACTTATACCAAGTCACATCTTCTTTGCGAATACCGAGCCGGGCAAGACGTCCGTATTTCAGAGCCGGGTCATAGTAATCATTGATATTGTCAAGTCCTACCACGGTATCTCCTTGTTTAATCAGACGCTGGCATACAGCTGCACCTATAAAGCCGGCACTGCCGGTGACCAATACTCTCATTTGTTTAAAACTTTCTTACGTAATGTACTTCCATAAATTGTCTTAACAAGAGAGGTGGGCATTATACGGAATAAGTATCTCATTAATGGGTAAATATATCTCCATGAGAATAGCCCGTGCAATTTTTTTATTCCGTTCAGATATATTATCAGCTCGTCTTTAGCTTTTTCGGTACTGCGACGTTTGAAGACATCATCTTCACGACGAAATTTTAATGTTATATAGTCTATATTGGCTATTTTGTATCCCTTGCTTACTAACTCATACCATAGGGCGATATCCTGACTGGTTCTGAATTTCTCATTATATCGGTTACCTGCGTCAAATACCCGCCGCCTTATCATGACTGTAGGATGGGCTACAGGGCAGGCTTTACATATATATCTGCGCACTTCCTGCGCTTCAAGAGGAAATTTACGTATAAAGATATTTTCGTTGCTATGATTAAATTCCTGAATACTTCCTCCTACCACGTCTATATCATCATGTTCATCTAAAAAAGTTGCCTGACGGTAAAATCTTTGAGGATTTGAGATATCATCGCTATCCATACGGGCAATATAATCCCCTTTTGCTATCTCAATACCTTTGTTAAGAGATTTTGTCAGGCCGAGATTGGCCTCGTTCATCAGAAGAACCAGCTTGTTTCCTAATACTTTTTTCCATTCATCAATGACACCATACAGGTCCTTAGTAAGAGGACCATCTTCAACCAGAATAATCTCAATAGGTTTCAGAATCTGGTCTGACCAAACGCTGTGAAGAGATTGGTTAAGATTTGCCGCTTTTTCAAATTTGTAAACCGACATTAATACAGAGATGGTAGCCATATATGAGTTGATGATTACTTAGAGAGTGTAGTTGAAATTAACTTCTATTTAATCAACGGGTATTTTTGAAATGAATTGCAGAAGTCAGAAATTTCTCTTATCACTCAGCGTGGCCAGGAGATAGTGAGCAATATGACAATACTACTCCTTAATCAGATTATCTTCTTGGCGGGAATGCAAAATTACTATTTTTTTAGAAAACAACAAAGCGAGTATCAAGCTACTCAGTAGTCCGGAAAATGCTGTCAATCCATGAATACGAAGTAGACAGCCAGTATAAGGCAGACAAAGGCTGCGAAGTGATTCCAGTGTAGAGTTTCGTTCTTAAAAAAGAAGATGGTAAAAAGTGTAAATATTGTAAGTGTTATAGCTTCCTGTATCACTTTGAGCTGCATAAGCGAAAAATGTCCTCCGTTGCCGTGATAGCCCATACGGTTGGCGGGCACCATGAAAAGATATTCCAGCAGGGCGATACCCCATGAGATAAATATAACTACATATAAGGGAGTATTAGAGGTTATTACCTTCATCTCCTGTAGTTTAAGATGACCATACCAGGCCAGAGTCATGAAAATGTTGGATATTACCAGCAGGGCAATTGTAATCCAGGCGCTCATGATGTCAGGTTATGTTAATTAAATTAGTTTGATATAGGAGGTTTCATAGGAAGGGTAGTGGGCATAATAACAATGGCCCGCAGTGGTGAGACCGCCGGCCATTATGTCCGCACTCTCTCAGAGAGAATGATATTTGTTGTACAGAAAGTGGGACTCGAACCCACACAGCCGGTAAAGGCCAAAGGATTTTAAGTCCTTCGTGTCTACCATTCCACCATTTCTGCATCAGTATAATCCTCTTCTGTAGACTGAAGTAGTTATACGTTGCAAAGTTAATTGTTTTTTTTGTATTTAACGTTATCTGAAGAAGATTTTTTTATGTCTAATATTAACTATCTATGCTAAAATATTATAGCATAGATAGTTAATATTAAATTTTTAACATATCCTATATCACCGCTTTGATGATGTAGAAGCTCTTAAGGATTGTAAAGGTCCTTATTGTAGTAATTCAGTATGTCGTATGAGGCTCTTATGGCCATTGCCGCCTTACTTGAAGGATTAATACGTACGGCTGCCATGTAGTCTTTAAGAGCATCAGCGCGACGTCCCATACTGAAATAGCGCATACCTCGTAAAGTCAGAGCTTCATCGTCTTCCGGATGAGTAGCTATGTAACTATTAAGCATCTCTATGGCTTCTTCTGACGAAGCTGTATGTCGGATACGCTCACGTATCTGTTCGAGTGTAAGTTCGTTATTCATTATTGCAGGATGGTAAAATCGCTCAAGGCAAAATAGGCCGGAGTGTTCATGCCCCATTCGCCTGTGTCTGATGAGCTGAGAGTGAAATATATTCCGGTTACTTCACCGAGGGGAGTAAGATCAAAATAAGTCCATCGGTTAACTATACCTTCGGTAGCTTTTTCTGAGTTACAGTAGGCCAGAAAGAAATCAGTTGTATTTTCAGTTCCGTCAGGATGAATACCGTGAGCTGTAAGTTTGAACCAGTCTCCGGTTGTAAAAGGGTGGGTAAAATCGTTACCCTTTACCATTGTGTAGTAAGCGTAACTGGTATTGGTAACGAGAAAATGTTCCGGTAAGAAAGATTTACCATCGGTCCGTGCTACGGTACATGAACGTTCGGCAAATGACTCTCCCTCACGGCTTGACCAGAATCCAACCAGATATGGTGTACCGGAGCCTGTAGGACCTTCTCCTGTTATAACACGGTAAGGGTCGGTATATGTAGCTGTACCTTCTCCGCTTTGACATGCCGGTGTAAAACCTTCAACGGTATCCCATTCTGAAAGAGAATGTGAGAAGGTAAAACCTTCTACTGTTACTTGGGCAGATGTGTTATTATCGGCCCATACGTTGTCAGGATCAAAAGTAAGTGTACCAAGAGAGATTGTTACAGTCTTGGGCTCCTCTGGTGTCGGTTCGTCTGATTTGTTGTCTCCGCATGCTGTCAGCAGTGCGACTGCCGGCAAAAAGAAGGCGTAAACTGAAAAGTAGCGTCTTGTCATATCGGTAGTGAAAAAACTATGTTTCGATTGGAGTATCTGTTTTGCTGTCAGCTGCCACATACACATATATCCACATGTTGTGCTTTGACAGTACGTCCCATGAATATGGAGGCTAAGGTCTCGAATTTACGTGGGTTTTCGGAAGTAATAAACTGTGTTACTCCTCCTTTGGAACAATATTGTTCCAGTTCCGGATGGCGATTGAGATAAAGAGCCAGCGAATCTGCAACTATATCTCCCTGGGCCATAATACGTATATGGGAGGGTGTGTAACGGCGTATCTTCTGATAGAGCAACGGATAGTGGGTACAGCCTAATACGATAAGATCAATCTGCGGATCAGCTTTGAGCAGATTATCCACATATTTCTTTACGAAATAGTCAGCACCTGGGCCATCGGCTTCACCGTTCTCTACGAGCGGTACCCACATAGGTGCAGAATATTCGGTTACCTGCATTTCAGGAAATAATTTGGCAATTTCCAGACAATAGGAATGGCTCTGTACAGTTCCTTGTGTCGCGAGTATACCTATATGCCCTGTTCGTGAGTAAGCGCCGATACTTTCAACTGTAGGGCGTATGACTCCTAACACGCGTTTATTGGGATTTATACGTGGCAGATCATTCTGCTGTATCGTCCGTAATGCTTTGGCTGAAGCAGTATTACAGGCAAGCACTACCAGATTACAGCCACAGCTGAACAGTTGACGCACACATGCGAGCGTAAAGTCATAGACCACATCGAACGAACGTGTACCGTATGGCGCACGTGCATTATCGCCCAGATATATATAATCATACTGAGGAAGTCTCAGTTCTATGTCGTGTAGTATTGTCAGACCGCCGTAGCCTGAATCGAATATTCCTATTGGTGCCTCTGTCATGTGGGCTTATATCATGCCTTTGTATAAGATACCGGCAATGACCGTATTTTAGTTTTTAATATTAAGCAAAGCGGAGAGCACCTGTGTCGGTGCCGCTCCGCTTTGTGTGTCTATATCATTAAGACCTCGGAGGGTATTATTTTATACCCAGTTTTGCCTTGACATCATTAGTTATGTCTACTGTGGGAGCTGCCATGTAGAGCACTAACTGAGGTGTGTAGGTCTGTACCAGTGAAAAGCCTCCTTCCATACCTACAGCTTCGATAGCTGTACGTATTTTCTGCATGATGGGCTGTATAAGGTCATTCTGAAGTTTCTGCAGATCCTGAGTGGCAGACTGCTGGAACTGATCGATTTTCTGCTGATATTCGTTGAAGTCACGTGTCTTGCGCTCGCGGATACCGGCAGGTGTGCTTTCGTCGAGGTTAGCCAGTTCGTCATACATACGTTTCATCTCCTCAAGAAGCTTACGGTTCTCCTCGTCATACTTACCTGACACTTCCTGTAGCTTGTTGTTGGCTTCAGCAGTTTCAGGCATGGCAGCCAGAATAGCGTCAACATCAGCCAGACCGAGTTTGAAAGTCTGGGCAGAGGCCAGCATAGGTAGAACCATAGCGGCCATAAGAAGTATTTTCTTGAACATTACGGTTATAGAGTGTTTAATTTGTTATTACACGCTTTTATAGCCCGGTCGATGTGTGCTAAAATTGCACGACTTGGCTGTCAGAGTGCAAAATTACTCAAATTATTTGGAATAACCCAATTTTGCCAGTACTTCGTTACTTACATCTATACGTGGCGATGCGAAGACTATACTTTGTGACGATGCACGGTCGAAAATAGTTTGGTATCCTTTCTCTTCAGCTATGGCTTTGACGGCGTTGTAGACATCTTCCTGTATAGGCTTCATCAATGACTGGCGCTTCTTGTACAGTTCACCTTCAGGACCGAAATATTTATAACGTGCATCGGTTACTTCTTTTTCTTTAGCTACGATTTCCTCCTCACGTTTTTTCTTCTGGTCATCAGTCAGAAATACCATTTCAGCCTGATAGTTTTTATACATTGTTTCGGCCTCTTTAGCCAGTTCGTTAACCTCTTTTTCCCAGCGCAGAGATACCTGATTGAGTTGTTCGTTAGCCATTTCATACGAAGGTACATTACGCAGTATATAGTCCATGTCGACAAGAGCGAATTTCTGGGCTGAAGCACCTCCTACGGCACTAAGGGCGACTATAAAGCCCATTATAAGTTTCTTCATCTGTAAGAGTTGTTTTATTTCTGTAAGAGCTTATAACGACACGAAATATTTATTGTTGTGTCGCTATTTGCATAGACCGCTATAAAGGTTAAGGGTTTAAGCTGTTAGGGTTATTGGTTATATTCAGCCTTTACCATTCAAAACTTATATTACCACCTAAAGCACTTATAGCTACGTTCCGGTTCCATGAGTCCCAGTAATTATTGGTTAACAGTTGATAAGACACACCTATGTCTATAGCCTGTTTAGGATGTTTCGTGCTTACAGGTATGCGTACTCCTATCGAAGGCCTTAGATAGAAGTATTCGTTACCGTTTATGTAACCGTTATGGATACGCAGGTAATTGTTACCCACAAGGAAAGATGCGCCGACACGTATATCTGCGAAAAATGCCGCTCCTGTAGCTCCGCCGATATTGAAACGGAAATCAGTGAATAGGGGTATCATCACACCGTTGGTAGAAGTGCCGTGAGCTACATAACCGGCGGGCCAGTTCTGACTCCAGTTTTCAGCCGGAGTTGTGTGTACATACTGTGCTCCCAAACCTGCTCCCATGAAAAACCAGTTGGAATAACGGAATCCCTGCGTTGTTGATATACCGATAAAGTCGCAGTTATAGTCCCCGAGTCCGTGAAGATACTCGGCTTCGACGAAACCTTTGTAATTCAGTCCTCCCGACAGAGCCGGACGAATGAGTGACGGAATAGAGTTCGCTATCTGGTAATACTGTGCGTTTGCCGTACCGGCACAGGCCGCCATTGCGAGAGCAGCAATTATAAAAGATTTCTTTGACATAATGATTGATGTTGTAATTCGTAACCTTGACAGTGTATTATGACTCTGCCTGTATCTTTATAAATATAACACGGTAAAGCATAACATGTTCGTGATACTCTGTGAAGTAATGAATCTGTATAAAATTTTCGGAGCGACGGAGGTTTTGAATTTAAAACCTCCGTCGCTCCGAAAATACTTTCAGGAGATAGGAAAAATTATCAGAACTCCTGTCCTAAGATAAAGTGAAGCTGGCTGCCTCCGCGACGTCCCCAGACTTCATCGAAGCCATAACCCCAGTCAATACCGAGCATACCGAGCATGGAAAGGAACACACGTACACCTACACCGGCACTGCGCTTCAGATTGAAGGGAGCGAAGTCACGTACTTCTGTCCAACAGTTACCGGCCTCGGCGAATGCAAGAGCATAGATTGTTGTAGCCGGCTGAAGCAGGAAGGGGAAGTGCAATTCCATACCGAATCTTCCGTAGGCATAACCTTCATAACCGAAGGGAGTGAACTGACCGTTCTCATAACCACGCATGGCCACTGTCTCGGTAGCGTATGTATATGAGCCTGTCATACCGTCTCCGCCGAAGTAGAAAGTCTCGAAGGGCGATTTCACATTCTTATTATACGAACCTAACAGTGCGAAATCGGCACGTGTCATAAGTACCAGTGTCCAGTTGCCTTCCGGGTCGGTAAGCGGTGTGTAGGTACGGCTCTTCCAACGTACTTTCCAGTATTCAATCCAACGGTAAAGTTCTTTACGTGCCTGAGGATCACGTAATGTCACAGCTTCGTATGATAGTTTTGCCCAATCTTTATGATGACTGAACAGTGAGGCCGGAGGAGTAAATGTAGCGTCTATAGAGAATGTCGAGCCACGGCGGGTGTAGAGTGGATTATCGATACTCGAGCGTGATAACGTAAGACCTAACGTCAGCGAATTTGAAGTACCGGTATTCATGTAGTACATGTAATCCCAGTTTTTCAGATAATACCAGCGGTAAGCCAAGGTAGCCTGGAACTGAAAATAGTCGTCAGGCCATGTCAGACGTGTACCGAATCCTAATGAGACACCGGCCATCTGCAGCACTTTATTAGGATCGTATGCGTTCTGATAGTAATAACTATTGTAGTTTGAGCCGTATGATCCGTTATAGTAGAGTGCGTTGGCTATGGAGTTATAGTAATTATTGTTATAATAGTCATAATTTACACCTGTTGCACGGCTGTAGTCAAGCGACACTGAAAAAGCATTCGGACGTTTACCTCCGAACCAGGGGTCATAGAACGAGATATTATAACTTTGGTAATATTTAGCGTTGGTCTGTGCCGAAATCGAGAAGGTCTGACCTTCACCACGCGGTATTATACCCTTGTAGGCTGAAGGATTGAACAGATTACGCATTGAGAAATTGGAGAATGACAGGGCTAACTGTCCGGTCACACCTGTCTGGCCCCAGCCGAATGACAACTGTACTTTATCATTGGCTTTCGATTCAAGATTGAGAACAATGTCGACAGTGCCGTCACCGTCATTTGGTTCGGGATGTATATCTATTGTCTCGGGATTGAAATGCTCTGAAGCGGCTATCTCACGGTAAGAACGTATTAAGTCCTGTTTTGAAAACAGATCGCCCGGACGCATATTGAGGCTGCGGCGTATCACCTTCTCATACAGCTGGTCATTACCGTTGATGATGACACGGTTGATTTTTGCCGGCTGCCCTTCGTAGACACGCAGCTGCAGTGATATACTGTCACCCTTGACATTCTGCTCTATCGGTACTATTGATGAAAAGAGATAGCCTTGGTCCAGATAAACATTATGTACCGCATCATCGTCAAGCTCCAGACGCTTGTTAAGAAGTTTCTGATTATAGACGTCTCCCGGATATATACCTAAGAGAGCCTGAAGATTATCAGTAGGGTATACGGTATTACCTACCCAGGTTATATCATTTAGATAATATTTCTTACCTTCATCTACGGTCAGAAATACATCTACTGTCTTGTCGTCATACCGTGTTACGGAATCATGGGTTATGATAGCATCGCGGTAGCCTAATTCGTTATATTTCTCTATTATACGTTTCTTATCATCAGCATAGTCAGAGTCGACAAACTTTTTCTGTTTGAACAGATTAAAAATATTGCCGTTCTCATTTGTTTTTTTCATTGCCGACTTAATCTTGTTGTCGGACAGAACTTCGTTGCCGGCGATATATATTTTATGTACCTTCACT
>CAMWKC010000030.1 GCA_947174735.1 uncultured Porphyromonadaceae bacterium | reverse complement strand
GGATGGAACTGTGTATGTATGGTACCGTCGAAGGATAACACCGGTACACTTGTGCCTAATGCCGGAAGTGAAGGTGCTAAAAGCTTCCTTTTTTACTATGGCGACAAACTCGGCGCCCCGTTTGACCGTATGAACGATAAGGATATACGTAAGCAACCCTTTAAATGCGACGCTGCCGGTAACTGGCAGGGTATTTTCGCTATGGGTGCCCAGATTAATTATCAGACAGGTGAACCTGTGCTTGCTGACGCTGATCTTCAGGATAAACCTCTGATATATGTGGATCAGGTAGGTACCTTCCTTAATCTTGGCCGCGAACTCGAGCCCGTCATGAGTCCGCGCTGGGGTCAGACAAATTCAGGTTTCCGTGTGCTACGTTATCCTATATATCCGACTTCTACCGGTATTGACTGGCGTGATGCCGGTCAGGTTGAGTTCCGTCTTGCTGAAGTCTATTATACATTAGCGGAATGTCGGCTTAGAGCAGGTAATGCTGACGGTGCCAAGCAGCTTATTAATGAGGTACGTCAGCGTTATTACACAGCCTCCGATGTCAATGTTATATCTCAACCGGGCCCGGGTTTCCAAAACTTTGATGCCGATTGGCTACTCAGTGAATGGGGACTTGAATTCCTTGACGAAGGACGCCGCCGCCGTACAGACCTACGTCGTTTCGACAAGTTTACCCAGGGCCAGTGGTGGTTCTTCGGACGTGCGACCGAGACTGACCGTGAGATGCCGGCCAAGCGTGACCGTCGTTACGAATGGTATCCGCTTCCGCAGGTAGCCCTTATGGTAAATCCGGGACTTGTGCAGAATCCTAAATATTAAAAATCAGCCAACAGATGAAGACAAACAGAATATTCCGGTTACTTCTCCTCATGCTTCTTCCGTTTATAGGAAGCTGTACTAAAGATGAGATAGTGTTCGACAGCGAACTGCCGCGTTTCGAACTGCGTGAAGGTTACGAACTTCTTGAGGTAATTGTTCCTCAGGGTACTCTTGCTACTGATAAAATATATATCATCGGTGAATTTAACGGTGGTATGGAAGCGGTCGGCAATCCGCTCTGGCAGCTTGAAAAAGCTTACGACACCGATGTAAAATGGGGTATCTATCTTAATCCGGCTGACTTTGTAGACGGTAAGACATTAGCTGACGGATACACTTTTTATTCGGTAGAACAGGGTGAAGAACGTTCGCTTGACAATACTCCTGTGTTGCATAAGGATGCTCCCGGTCTGGGACAACGACTGAATGTACTCGTATACCGTTGGGCTGACTATTTCAATAAACCAGCCAATCCTGATGAAGTGGAACACGACGGTTATGTTATCTACATCGTGGACAACACCGGTTATGAAGAACTGGCTATGTATGCATGGGGAGATGCCGAAGCATTCGGCGGCTGGCCCGGAATCCGACCTACTGGCAAGATAGAGATAGACGGTATCAATTACAAATATTTCGATACAGGCGCTGCTAACGAAGGTCTGAATCTGAACCTTATATTTAACAATAACGGTGAAGGCAAGCAGTTAGGTGACTATAATGTCACACTCAATCAGGACTTCTATCTTGAACTGACTCCGGAAGGGGTGAATGAATTTGATCCTTCTTCAGTTGTGACTCATGACGGCTATACGGTGTTTGTATCCGATCTTACAGGCTGGGAAGCACTTTACCTCTATATGTGGGGTACAGTCAACGATCTTAACGGCGGTTGGCCCGGTATGGCTCCTACAGGCACACAGATTATAAATGGTGTGACTTATACCTATTTTGATCTCGGTGCCGCCAACTGTGATGCAGGTCTTGAGGAACATGTTATTCTTAACAATGGCAACGGCAAACAGATAGATGATGTAGTAGTATTTAATCTTGACCGTGATGTATATGTCGAACTGACTGCTTCAGGAGCTAAAGAAATTGATCCGACTACCTATAAACCCTCCGGAACAACCGAGCCGGATCCGGTAGTAAGTGAATACAGCATCTATATCGAAAATCTCACAGGTTGGGACAGTTTCTATATATATGCTTACGGAGATAAGGAAATATTCGGTGGCTGGCCCGGCACAAAATCAGACGATATCCGTGAAATTGACGGCGTGAGCTATACAGTATTCACTGTGGAAGGTTCCGGTGAGACCGAAAACCTTATTTTCAATGATAACAACGGCACTCAGTATGATGCCTTGACTATAACCATTGATAAAGATTATTATATAACCGCTTATCCCGATAAGGCAGAACTCAGATGATACCGGATATTAAAAAGAATATAAAAGCTTCTTTCGCTACTGTGGTGGCAGCTCTGACCATGACAGGCTGTACATCATACGAGATAGATATGCCTGCTAATCCAGCTGAGCCGATAGTAGGCAATGAAGTATCGACTAACGTAATATATCAGGCTAATCCGCGTTTCTTCGGTGAACACGAATGTCTGAAGGCACTCACCGCCCAGCTGCCGCGTATATCAGAAATGGGTTGCGACATAGTGTGGATAATGCCTGTTTTCACACCTGGTGAAGAGAACAGCATAGGTTCTCCGTACTGTATACGTGATTTCAAGTCGGTCAATCCCCGTTATGGTACTATGGCTGATCTGAAGGAGCTTGTCAACTCGGCACATTCGAAGGGTATGAAGGTGATGCTCGATTGGGTAGCCAATCATACTTCTTGGGATCATCCGTGGATAACAGAACATCCTGACCGCTATGATAAGGATTCCGAAGGACATATAGTATCGCCGGAAGGCTGGCCCGATGTAGCGCAGCTTGACTTCAATAATTCCGCTACATGTGCGGCTATGGCAGAAGCCATGTCGTTCTGGGTGGAACATGCCGGTATCGATGGCTTCAGATGTGATTATGTAGAAGGAGTACCGCAGGAATTCTGGAGCAAAACTATCGCTGACCTTCATGCATCTCATCCGGAGCTGATAATGCTTGCCGAAACAGGTAATACGGCGTATTATGCCGATGGCTTCGACATGATTTATGACTGGAACTGTACGGCTGCTATTTCGGCTGCTTTCAACGGCGGTAAACCTGCAGAAGTTGTCAAAGAAGCTGAGGAAGCGCTTGCAAAGGTGCCTGACGGCAAGTCCATATTACGCTATGCCTTTAATCACGATGTAGCTGCTGACAATGACATTAACAGACTATTCGGCTCGGCTGAGGCTATTCCGGCCGCTTATGTATTAGCTTCTATGTTTAACGGTACGCCAATGATATATTCTTCAATGGACGTTAAGGGACTTAGTGGAAAGCTTTCGTTTTTCAATTATAATCCTCTTGAATTCTCATCAGAGCTGACAGCGGTTTACAGAAAGATAAATGATGCTTTCAGAAATTCAGCTGAAGTCCGTCGCGGCGAACTACGTGATTACTCCGGATCTTCGGTGGTATGTTTCACCCGTTCTATACCTGGTCACAGTCTTCTTGTAGCTGTCAATACTGAAAATACTACGCAGACTGTACGGACTCCGATTACTCTTGCCGGGGCAACGATGACCGACCTGATTGACGGTAAAACAATAGCTGTACCTGTGACTATTGAGCTGCAACCGTATAGCTACACAATACTTATGAACTAAACAGTACAGTCAGAATCTGTATGAAACATTTGATTTCACTCGCTATGCTCACGGGCGCCATGAATATGGCGGCCGTGGGTATTACTTCCCCTTCGGGCGATTTACGGCTCGATGTTGATGTGGACGCTTCAGGCGTACCTATATATACTCTTGAATATAAGGGTAAGACTATAGTGGCGCCAAGTCGCCTCGGGCTTAAAGCTGACGAAACCGTTTTTGCCGATGGTTTCCGTATTGAGGATATAGATACTGTGACGGTTGATCGTACGTGGCAGCCGGTATGGGGAGAATATTCCGATGTGCGTGACCATTTTAAGGAACTGGCCGTTAATCTGAAAGCTGACAATCCTGAGCGTCTTATGACAGTGCGTTTCCGTGTGTTTGACGATGGTCTGGGCTTCCGGTATGAGCTCCCGGTACAGAATGGTCCGAACTATCTGACCCTTAAAGACGAACTTACTGAATTTAACTATACCGGTGATCATAAGCTCTACTGTATACCAGGTGATTATGACACGGATGAATATCTATGGTCTGAAACTACTTTTTCCGGTCTGCCCCAAGCATTAGGTAACTACAAACGTCATACTGAAGCCCAACGTGCCGACGGAGTAGTAATACAGACACCTATGCTGATTAAGACTAACGATTCGGTGTATATCAATGCTCACGAAGCGGCTCTTGACGGTTATCCGGCTATGTTGCTTGATGTTGACCCTGAAACATACTCGATGAAATCGCATCTGGTGCCTGACCGTTTAGGTGTAAGTGCCTATCTGCAACTACCTTTTAAAACTCCGTGGCGTACCCTGATAGTCAGTGATGATGCTCGCGATATACTGGCTTCCCAGCTTGTGTTGAATCTGAACGAACCTTGTAAAATAGAGGATACTTCATGGATAAAGCCTATGAAATTCATCGGTGTATGGTGGGAAATGTTTACCGGTAATGTCAAGACATGGGCGTATTCTGACGATTATCTTGCCAAGCCGGGTATTACGGATTATTCGGCTCTGAAACCAAACGGACGTCATCCGGCCAACACAGAGAATGTGAAGCGTTACATTGATTTTGCGGCTGAGCATGGTATAGACGGGGTACTTGTCGAAGGTTGGAACGAAGGTTGGGAAGACTGGGCCAGTTATCGAAAGAATCGCCAGTTTCTGTTTGATAAACCTTATCCTGATTTTGATCTTCCCGCTTTGCGTGACTATGCAGCCGATAAGGGAGTAAAGCTTATAATGCACCATGAGACGGCAGCTAACGCAGCCGATTATGAACTTCAGCTCGACAGAGCTTTCAAATTTATGAAAGACAATAACTACGATGCTGTAAAGACAGGTTATGTAGGAGCTATAATACCACGTTCGGAACATCATACTTCGCAGTGGATGGTAGACCATGCCCGTCATGTCATAGAACGTGCGGCTGATTATCAGATTATGGTAGACAGTCATGAAGCCCCTCGGCCAACAGGCCTGTGTCGTACGTATCCTAACTGGCTTGCACAGGAGTCAGCGCGTGGAGGTGAGTTTGAATCAATGGGAGGTAATCCGCCTTCACACACCTGTATTCTTCCTTTTACCCGTCTTAAAGGTGGTCCGATGGACTACACCCCCGGACTTTTTGAGACTCGTATGAGCTATTATGGTGAAGGCAAGGATTCGCAGGCCGGTACTACGCTGGCACGTCAGTTAGCACTTTATCTCACTATGCCTTCTCCTATGCAGATGGCCTGTGACCTACCTGAAAACTACGAACGTTTTCCCGATGCTTTTCAGTTCATCAAAGATGTACCCGTTGACTGGGCTGACTCACGTTATCTTGAAGCGGAACCCAACAGATATATAACTGTAGCACGCCTTGATAAGAATTCTGATGACTGGTATGTAGGTGCTATAACTGACGAGAATGCCCGTGAAGCGGTTATTGACCTCAGTTTTCTGCCCAAAGGTAACGAGTATGAAGCTACTATATATGAGGATGCACCTGGCGCACACTGGAAAGACAATCCACAGGCTTACCGCATACGCACAGTTAAGGTAAAACCAGGTGCTAAACTTAAACAACCTCTTGCACCCGGAGGCGGAGCTGCGATAAGAATTACCAAACAGAAATAATCAGAATAAAATATTTTTGTAAAAGAGTAGAAAGTTTAAGATAAAAACAAACGTTCTTGAAGGTGACTCGCGTGTGAACGTAGGTCACCTTTTTTATTTACATACTGTTAAATGTTAATAAGTGCTAATAAAAAAGCTTACCACACGTTATATGGTAAAAAGTATGTTATAGTGATAGAGTCCTATAATACTCAATATGTCTTATGAACGCTACGGATCCTACAACCGCTGACCTTACCGTCACTAAATTCACTAAATTTGACGCATGGCGTAAACGCTATGTACCCGACTATGTGTTTATTCTTATCTTAGCTTCGGTAGTAGGCTGTCTGGCAGGATTAGGAGCCTATATTTTTAAACATCTTATTTCTTTGGTAGCGGGTATATTCACACCTCATATTTCAGACTGGGGACATAATTGGTGGATAATAGCCGTACCGCTTATAGGCATATTGCTTACAGGTATATTTACCCGTTACATTATACATACGAATCTTACACACGGCTGTGCTCAGCTTCTGCAGGATTTGAAAGAGGGAAGTTATCGTTTGCGACGCAACATTATTTACTCTCCTATAGTCGGAGGTACGATAACCTTAGGTATGGGAGGGTCTGCAGGTGGGGAAGGTCCTATTGCTTATGCCGGTGCCGCCATAGGCAGTAACTTCGGCCAATGGCTGGGATTACAACCCCGTATGCTGAAGGTTCTTATAGGATGTGGTGCCGGAGCGGGAATAGCCGGTATTTTCAGTGCCCCTATAGGAGGCCTAATGTTTACGCTTGAGCTATTGCGTATCGAACTGACTACTGTTTCGGTTCTGGCAGTTGCCGTATCATGTCTGGCGTCATATCTGACTATATATACGTGTAGCGGCTTTCATACTGACCTTATGTTTAATCCGGTTGCTGGTGTTGACCTTTCACATCTGATAGCTGTAGTAGCATTAGGTATATTCTGCGGTGTATACTCTCTTTACTACTCGAAAGTTATGCACCATCTGGATATCTTTTATAAAAATATTCATAATCCGTGGCTGCGTAATGTTACCGGTGGTGTGGCTGTCGGAGGCTTTCTGTTATTGTTTCCGGCACTTTACAGTACTGGTTATCCTGTTATGGGGCATATCATAAACGGTGACTATATGGCTATGGTACACGGTAGCGTACTGGAACCTTTCATGTATGGGCCATGGATGCTGATGACTGTGGCTATGTCTATATTACTGCTGAAGTGTTGGGCATGTGCATCGAGCAACTCCAGTGGTGGTGTGGCCGGTGACTTTGCCCCTACACTGTTTGCCGGGTGTATTGCCGGAGTGCTTTTCGGATTTATGTGGGAATCTTTCGGCGGTTGTACGCTACCTGTAGGTACTTTTGCGTATCTCGGTATGGCCGGTGTTATGGCAGGTGCTATACAGGCTCCTCTTATGGCTATCTTTATCACTATGGAAATGAGCGGTGGCTATGAATTTGCCCTCCCTCTTACCATCACAAGCGTAATCTCATATATCATACTGCGTTGCGGTATGAAGGGACTTGGCCTTACTCACCGCCTTATCGAACACCATGGCTTTCATAACTGAAGTTAAAAGAAAAGGGCACTGTCTTGCAGACAGCGCCCTCGTCAGAAAAGCAAAGTGTTTTATTATTTGTCTCTGAGGTATGGCCGGTGTTATGGCAGGTGCTATACAGGCTCCTCTTATGGCTATCTTTATCACTATGGAAATGAGCGGTGGCTATGAATTTGCCCTCCCTCTTACCATCACAAGCGTAATCTCATATATCATACTGCGTTGCGGTATGAAGGGACTTGGCCTTACTCACCGCCTTATCGAACACCATGGCTTTCATAACTGAAGTTAAAAGAAAAGGGCACTGTCTTGCAGACAGCGCCCTCGTCAGAAAAGCAAAGTGTTTTATTATTTGTCTCTGAGGTAGAGGTAAGATAACTTACCTGCCCAGACGGGCTTTTTCACGTTCGATATAGGCTTCGATCTGAACACCGTTGCCGGGTGTGAACTGTGGGAAGTCAGCGTGTATCATTTCATAGCACTTTAAGGCCTGATCATACTTCTTCTGTTCATCATAAATCACAGCCTCTTTGAGAAGCACACGCGGTACAATCTGAGGATTACCGTTAGCAGCACGTATAGCTTTCTGGAAAGCGTTAATAGCATCGTCATACTTCTTGACATTGACATAGCAGTCGCCGAGCAGCACTATAGCATTAGCCTCAAGTATATCATCTTTTGAAGAGAACTTATTAAGATATTTTATAGCCTCTTCATACTTGCCGGAGTTATAGAGAGATTCGGCAGCGGCAAGAGCAGCCATCTTACCGGCATCGGTAGATGAATACTTGTCGGCCACTTTTGCATATTCGGCAGCAGCGATAGAATCGTTGCCGAGAGCGGCGATTTCAACTTTGTCATACGCCTCCCATGAAGAATTAAGGCGCGGATTACGGAAGATGCAGAGATAGCCGATAACGAAGGCGCCCACTGCCAGCACAGCACCTATACCCCAGAAGAGATACTTCTTATTGTTAGCCAATTTCTGTCCGGCCGAGGTGAGGTGGGTGTTAAGGTTGTCGATCGCAGTCTCATCATACTGCGACTGAGGGTTGTTAGAAGCCATTGTCAGTTATTAAGTAGCTGTTAGAGTGTGTATTATAACACTTATAAATTCGGTTAAAAACAGAGTCGCTCGCCTTGAGCTCTGCCTATGGCATGGAGCTGGCGCACGACTATACCGGCAGCCTGTGAGGAGGCCGACGTATTTCAAGCCACAAAATTAGATAATTTTTATTAGGTCGGCAATTTTTAAGGCGGTATTTTTATTGAAAGCCACTAAAAAAGTATTAAATTCGCACCTGTTACCCGCTGATATGGTGAAATACCGAGAAAACATACCTGTCGGCGGCTATAAACAGTGAAGTACATCACACAACAATGCCCTCAGTCAATAAGGTAGGATTAGATCAGGAATTACGCACCGTTACTGGGTTGACACAGCAGCAGCTACGCTTTGTGCATCTGCTGGAATATACTGCACCCGAACTCGACGAGGCGGTAGAACGTGAGCTGGAAGATAATCCGGCTTTGGAAGCTGGCGAGACTGTATCAGCCTCCGTGGAGGTTACACCCGAAGGTGTGGTATCCCCGCGTGTATATGATGTTGACAACGGTCGCGGACCTATAGATTATGCTACAGAGCCTGTGTCACGGCGTGACTATTCCGACAGCAGTGACAACGATTATACTTCGTGGTTGCCTGCTGAAGGTGAGAACCTTTATGATAGTCTTGAGCGTCAGATTTCCGAACGTCCGCTGAGTGAACAAGAAATGCAGATAGCCAGATATATAATAGGCAATCTTGATTCCAATGGATATCTACGCCGCAGTCTTAATCAGATGATTGATGACCTTGCATTCGGTCCGGGTATAGATGTAAGCCGTGCACAGGCCGAACATATATTGGCACAGATACGTAGTCTCGATCCGCCGGGAATCGGAGCGTTCGATTTGCAGGAATGTCTGCGTCTGCAGCTTGAACGTATGCCTGCCGGACGCGTACGTAATAACGCTCTGCGTATAGTGCGTGACCAGTTTGAGGCGTTTACCAAAAAGCATACACCACGTATAGCCAAAGCTCTGAAATTGACTCCGGCCCAAGTGTCGGAAGCGATAGATCTTATAGTTCGTCTGAATCCTAAACCAGGTGCGGCATTAGGTGGGAGCGCTGATAATGCACGTGCTATAGTACCTGACGTAATAGTAGATAACGATGGTGGTAACCTGACTATTACCCTTAATAACCGTCTGCCGGAGTTAAGGACAGATACTACTTTTGAACAAGCTGTACGTCAGCTGAAGACTACAGCAGCCGAGCGACGTAATCCTAAGAAGACCAACGTATTTATAACTACCCGTTATAACGATGCACGTGACTTTATACGTATACTACGACAACGCCAGCAGACTATGCTTGACGTGGTGACCGCCATAGTCAGAATACAGCGTGAATATTTCATGACTGAAGATGTATACCGTCTCAAGCCTATGCTTATTAAGGATATAACGGCTATGACAGGTCTTGACCCATCGGTAATATCGCGAGCCACAAATAATAAATATGTAGCTACTCCATGGGGGGTATTTCCGTTGCGTTTCTTTTTTAGCGATTCGATAGGAGATGACAATGACGAAAGCAGTGACGGTACAGTACTGACTAATCGTAAGATGGAGGCTGAAATCGAGGCTATAGTCGAAGCAGAGGATAAGCAGCATCCGCTGAGTGACGAAAAAATAAGATTGGAGATGGAGAAACGCGGTTACGATGTGTCACGACGTACAGTGGCAAAATATCGTGATCGTCTGGGAGTGCCTCCGGCACGTCTGCGCAGAAGTCTTTAAGATATTTTTTATATAGGCATTTGTGTTTCGCGGAAAGGAGAAATTTGTTTAATTTTGCAGTGCCTGATATAATGTGGCCCTATGATGTGTAGAGGGCACGCAAGTCATAATAAAATAAGATATTAATTTAAATCGTAGATATGAGACGATACATATCAATACTACTGCTTGTGGTGACGTGCGTGCTAAGCGGCCACGCAGTGACCGATCGGGAGATGGAGGAGGCTAAGGCTATAACAGCCAAGCTATATTTGCGCTATGCCAATAACGGCTCGGACTATCTTGACAAAGTCAATGCCGTCACTATGGCTGATCTTGAAAAACGCCTTAAACCCAAGGAAAAAGAAAATATCAAGAGTTTTAACGCCGTGTCCGTTCCTGGCGATTATGCATCCTGGGATAAAGATCAGCTTGTACGTTATTGGTCAGAGACCTTTTTTGCATCGCCAGGACTTATAGCCAAGGGTAAGGTAGCCAAAAGCAGTGTACGTAAACGTCTGAGCAGCATGAATATATCAGCTCCGACATCTACACCGTCTTCAACTCCGTCCCCCACACCTGTCGCCACTCCTACTCCTGCTCCATCGACTGCCGGAACACCGGTTGCTACCAAACCGGCTGCTACGTCTGCTCCAGCTTCTACAGCTGATTTATCAGCTGATAGTGCTGCAGCACGTGCTATTGCTGAAGCGGAGGCTGAACTTCTTAATCTGGATAATATTGTAAACGATGAACCTACAGGTTCTAAGAAGCAGAACAGTTATACCTGGGTCTACATACTGATATTATGTGGTCTTGTAGCCGTGGTAGTAGGTTTGGTGGTATTTGCATCGCGTGTACTTAAATCGCAGAATTCAAATAATAATGAGGAAGATGACCTTTATGATAAACCGGTTGATAACCCAAGGTCACAACAGATACCGACTGTAGGTAGTGCCTCGTTGGTAGCTCCGGAGTTGACCGAGTGGCGTGACCGTGCCCGACAGGCTGAAAATGAACGTGATATTATGTCAGAGCAATGTAATGACCAGCGTAAGCGTATAGCTGCTCTTACGGAACGTATAAATCAGCTGGAACAGGAACTTGCCACAGGCCGTTCCCAAAAGGCTGCACAGGCTTCTTCTGCGGCCCCTCAGGCTACCGGGCGTCAGCCTGCTGTCGACACGAAACGTCAGGCCGCTTCTGAGTCTAAACGTCAGACTAATCCGACAGAACCGAAACGTCAGTCTTCATCTGAACCAAAACGTCAATCGGCATCTTCGGAATCAAAGCGTCAGGCACCGGAACCTGAAAGCATAGTCAATCCGGCTGCTGACAGTATTCCGCAATCCCGTCCTACCGCTGTCATATATCTGGGACGTGTCAATAATAAAGGTATCTTTGTGAGAGCTGACCGTAACCTTAAACCTGATGCTTCGGTCTATCGTCTGGAAACTACAGACGGTTATGCCGGTACCTATCGTGTGGCCAATAATGCTGAGGTATGGGAACGTGCACTTGCTAATCCCGATCACGTGTTATCCAGCGGTTGTGTATGCGCTGATATTACTGCTACATCGGGCAAAAAACGTATTCTTACCGAATCGTCCGGTACAGCCGTATTTGAAGGTGGTTGCTGGAAAGTGATACGCAAGGCTAAGATAGCCTATCAGTAAATCGGTTTTTACATTCAACGGGCAACCGACTTAAAAAGTAAGATGAAAATAGCTATTCAATAATTTGCACAGCAAAAATAAAAGCCTTAACTTTGCCGTGCAAAAGCCCTGATGGCGGAATCGGTAGACGCGTTGGTCTCAAACACCAATGGAGCAATCCGTGCCGGTTCGACCCCGGCTCAGGGTACGAAATTGGGGAGTAGAGCAATCTGCTCCCTTTTTCTATGTCTTTGTTCCATGCAACTTATTATTCTGCTTATAGATAAGCTCAAGTACTTTATTTAGGAGTCTGTTCTGTGTTTGTGTATATCATCTATTATAGTTAACTTTGTGATATGAGGAATATTATTACCTTACAACCTTCGTTATTCGAAGATTATAAATTTATGGATATACAGTTTCCAAAACCACAATATTTGGGAGCTAAGTATATTCATAGTGATTGGATTGCTAAACATATCCCAGAGAATTCTAATGTAATATTAGACGCATTTAGTGGTTCGCAATCAATTGGGTTCTTATGTAAGAAATTGGGAAAAACTGTTATTTCTAACGATTTTCTATTATTCAATAGCGAGATTGGTAAAGCGTTAATTGAAAATAAGAATACAATTTTGACATATGACGATATAAATATTCTTTTCTCTCCCAATTCTGATACGAATAAATATAATTTGATGGAGTACCTTTTCTCCGATTTATTTTTTATTCGGGAAGAAACTAGATTTTTAGATGCTTTTCGGAGTAATGTAGACTTTCTTGAAGATGATTATAAAAAAGCGTTGGCTTTCTCAGTTATAAATAGAGCTATGACACGTAAGGTTACAATGGGACATTTTGCCCATACCCAAGCCTTGGTATATGCTTCTAACCCCGAGAGGATAAAACGTAATCGTAGCCTTAGAAGACCAATAAAGGATATATTTTTGGAATTATTTGTAGAATACAATAACGCAGTATTTGATAATGGAACCGATTGTGTAGCATACAATGAAAATATCTTTGATCTCCTTCCTTCTCTATCCGATGTAGATGTGGCCTATTTTGACCCTCCTTATTGTAATAGCCATGCGGATTACCAAGGTTTTTATCATCTGTTAGAAACATATACTAATTATTGGAAAGATAAAGAGTTTATTAATGGTACTAAAAGATATAGTCCTAAAAAAGAAAGTGGCTTTGATACTAAAAAGGATATAATCAATAGTTTTAAAAGATTGTTTAAACTTTCTGAAAAAATACCTTATTGGCTAATTAGTTATAATGACCGAAGTTATCCCTCTATCGAGACTCTTATAGAATTAATAAGCCCTTATCGAAAAGTCTCTGTAGAGCGAAAAATTTATCAAGCTGGAAGAGGTGGTAAGGGCAGTGTAGCTGGAAGTAGCGAAATTTTAATAATATGTAAGCCATAAAATTATTATGACAGAATTTGAAAAGTGGGATAAAGAATTTCGAAATCAGAATTTGAATGCCTTTAATGGTAATTTTTATGGATTGTTGTGGCTTAAAGTTCGTGCTATTTGTCGTAGTAAGCAGTTACGACAGTTTGTTGAAGAAAATAAAATAGCCTTGATGTCCACTAAAGTTTCAGACCAAAATGTTGAGTTATTTAATATTTTGGAAAAGCGTGATGATGCAATGTCTATACTCGATAATTTTTTACAGTGTATGAGTCACGAGTGGTATAT
>CAMWKC010000029.1 GCA_947174735.1 uncultured Porphyromonadaceae bacterium | reverse complement strand
AAGAGACAGGCAGCGGTACACGTCAGGGAGCTGCCTCACCGGTGCTGCGCGATAGTCTTGAGCGTATAACGGCTGTTGAAACACCGTCCGACCGCCAGAGTCTGTACAAAGCCATCTCCCGTTCGTTCCTTATCTCGGCTGACGACGCACATGCCTGGCATCCCAACTATAATGAAAAATATGACCCGACCAATCATCCCGTTATAGGGGGAGGACCGGTAGTGAAAATCAATGCTAACTGCAAATATATGACCGATGCCCGAAGTGCAGCGGTATTCCGTAGTCTTTGTGCTAAGGCTGATGTAGAATGTCAGGTGTTTGTCAATCATGGTGATGTCGCCGGAGGTTCGACTCTCGGCAACATACTGACCTCACAGCTTGATGTCGCCGGGGTGGATATGGGTAATGCCATCTGGGCCATGCATTCAGCCCGTGAAACAGCCGGTGTCAGTGATCAGGACGATGCAGTACGTGTGTTTGAGACATTCTACAGCGACTTCTAACGTTCATCAGAGTAAGCGTATTGACACGGAGACAACAAAGTATTTGTCGGAAAGGTAAAAAAGTTATATCTTTGCAGCTGCAATGCGCTCATGGCCCGGCATGGCGCGGGCAAGTGCCGTTTGCAAGCTGTGTCCGCCGTACCGGGCAAAGTCAATATAAGAGAACAGCAACAAATACAGACATACACACAAGATGAATGTAAATTATGAGAAACTCGGAGATGTACGCGGCGAGATAGTCGTGACTCTCGAGGAGAAAGACTACGCAGACAAAGTAAAGAAACAGCTCAAGGAAATAGGCCGTCGCCGTCCCGAACCGGGCTTCCGCGCCGGAAAGGTACCTGCCGGTCTGCTGGAAAAGAAATACGGTAAAGCCGCTAAGTATGAGATTATTAACCAAATGGTAGGTGAGGCCGTATATGACTACATAAAGGAGAATAACCTCCATGTGCTCGGTAATCCCCTGCCTGTGAAGGACAACGAAATCAACTTTGACAATGCTGACTTTACCTTTAAATTCGAGGTAGGTCTGGCTCCTGAGTTTGACACACATGTCAATAAAGACATGCACGTGCCTTACTACAGAATAGCTGTAGCCGACGACATGATAAAGCGTCAGGACGAAGCTCTGCGCCGTCGTTTCGGTAAGCAGGAGAGTGGTGAGGTTATCGACGAGACAGCGGTAGTTAAGGGTGTTATCACCGAGCTTGAGGCCGACGGTAGTGACAAGGAGAACGGTGTCGTTGTAGAGAACGGTATTGTAGCTCCCGAACACTTTACTGATGCAGACCAGCGCTCACTGTTCGTAGGTAAGAAGGTTGGTGACACTATCGTCTTCAATCCATCCGCTACATGCGGTCACAACGCCACCGAACTGTCATCTATGCTCAATATCGACAAGAATGAGGTAGATAACCATAAGGGCGACTTCCGTTTCGAGGTTAAGGAAGCTATCGTTCTCAAACCCGCTGAAGTGGGTGAGGAATACTTCAAGCAGGTGTTCGGTCCCGATAAGGTACATAATGAGGAAGAGTACAACGAAGAGCTGAAAAAGATGATAGCACAGGCTCTGGAGCGTGATTCGAACTATCGTTTCACTATTGATGCCAAGACCGCTATCCTTAACGCTGTAGGTAAGCTTGAGTTGCCTGATGATATATTGAAAGCCTATCTGATGACTCAGAATGAGGCTCTTACTCCCGAGAACATCGACGAGCAGTATGCTGCTATGCTTCCTCAGCTCGAATGGGAACTTATCCGCGAGGCTATATGTGCCCAACTCAACGTTAAGCTTGAGAAGGAAGATGTGGAAGAGATGGCCCGTTTCGTAGCCCGTCAGCAGTTTGCCCAGTATGGTATGACCAGTGTACCCGATGATATGCTGACCAAGTATGCCGGCGAGATACTCAAAGACGAGCGTGCCCGTCAGCAGATAGCTCAGCAGGCACTTGATAATAAATTCTACAGCGCCGTGCACGAAGCTGTGACAGCTGACGAGAAAGATGTCAATGTCGAGGAGTTCAACGCTCTGTTTGCTCCTGCTGTCAAGGCTGAAGAAGCTGCCGAGCAGGCTGATGCCTAAGCAACATACTGAACGATAAAGCGAACCTCACAGAGGGTTAAATTGTTAAAAACCCGGTGCGGATTGTTCCGCATCGGGTTTTGGTACACTATTTGCAATATAATGTATGTACACCTGAAGGAGGTGACACACTGTAAAGTGTGGCTGAAAGTAAAAAAACAGATTGATAAAAAATAATAATGAACAACGACTTTAGAAACTATGCTGTCAATCATCTGGGTATGAGTTCCAATACTCTTGACAGCTACTCACGCCATATCAGCGCACAGGCCGCTATGAGCGGTATGAATCCTACAGCCGATTATCTGAATCCCTACATTCTTGAGGAGCGTCAGCTTAATGTAACTCAGATGGATGTATTCTCGCGTCTGATGATGGACCGTATTATATTTCTCGGCACTCAGGTCACTGACCAGTCTGCCAATATAATTCAGGCTCAGCTGCTTTATCTTGACTCGGTAGATCCTGAGAAAGATATTTCGATTTATATCAACTCTCCCGGCGGAAGCGTGTATGCCGGTCTCGGTATCTACGATACCATGCAGTATGTCAACAGCAATGTGTCGACAATATGTACAGGTATGGCCGCTTCGATGGCAGCTGTACTTCTTGTAGCCGGTGAGCACGGCAAGCGTTTTGCTCTGCCTCACTCACGTGTGATGATACACCAGCCTATGGGCGGTATACAGGGCCAGGCATCCGATATAGAGATAACCGCCCGCGAGATACTGAAACTTAAGTCTGAACTTTACAACATAATCTCGGAACATAGCGGTCAGCCTTATTCAAAGGTAGAAGCGGATAGTGACCGTGATTACTGGATGACAGCTGCCGAAGCCAAAGACTACGGCATGATAGACAAAGTGCTGATCAATCCCCGTAAAGAGGTTAAGGAATAAAAACTAAAAGCACCCAATTATACTATGCCAACAAAAACGGGTAACAGTACACAGCGGTGTGCCATGTGCGGTGCCAACGAAACCAAAGCCACACCTTTGGTACAGGTGTTCGACGGCCTGAGTCTGTGTACTGACTGCATCAACTTCATCGATCAGGCTCGCGACATGCAGTTGAAGGTGAAGAAGGCACCCGCCAAGAAGGGGAGTGCCAGAAAAGGACTGGGCATACCGAAGCCCAAAGAAATCAATGCATTCCTCGACCAGTATGTGATAGGTCAGGAAGAGGCTAAGAAGTACATGTCGGTAGCGGTCTACAACCACTATAAGCGTATAGCTCAGATGGAAGCTGCTGCCGAAGGTCAGAAGAGCGAAGACGATGATGTTGACATAGAGAAGTCAAACATCATACTGGTAGGTCCTACCGGTACGGGTAAAACTCTGCTGGCTAAAACTATAGCCCGTCTGCTCGATGTGCCGTTCACTATAGTTGACGCTACGGTGCTCACCGAAGCGGGCTATGTGGGTGAGGATATAGAATCTCTGCTGACCCGTCTGCTTCAGGCGTGTGACTACGATGTGGAACGTGCCCAGAAGGGTATAGTGTTTATCGATGAGATTGACAAGATAGCCCGTAAGAGTGATAACCCTTCGATAACACGCGACGTTTCGGGCGAAGGTGTGCAGCAGGGTCTGCTCAAGTTGCTTGAGGGCTCGACGGTGCTCGTACCCCCCAACGGAGGCCGTAAGCATCCGGAGCAAAAAATGATACCTGTCGATACAAAGAATATATTGTTCATCTGCGGCGGTGCCTTCGACGGTATAGAGCGCAAGATAGCTTCGCGCCTCAATACTCATGTGGTAGGTTACGGACATGACGAAACCTCGCGTAAGCGTCAGCGTGACAATCTGATGCGTTACGTAATGCCACAGGACCTTAAATCGTTCGGACTTATACCGGAGATTATAGGCCGTCTGCCTGTGCTCACCAGTATGGAGAGTCTCGATAAGAAAGCCCTGCGTCGTATCCTTACCGAGCCGAAGAATGCAATCATACGTCAGTATCAGCGTCTGTTTGAGATGGACGGTGTGAAACTTGAGTTTGACGACAGCGCTCTTGACACTATAGTAGATAAAGCTATTGAGTATAAGCTCGGTGCACGCGGTCTGCGTTCAATAGTAGAGACTGTTATGGTCGATGCTATGTATGATGTGCCCTCACAGCCGGTAGATACCTTTAAAGTAGATTCGGCATACGTGCTTGATAAGCTCGACAAGGCGCATTTTGACAAAACAGCAATGACTGACTGAGCAATCTTGCAGTCATTTTAATCTTATATAAATGCCCCTGTGCTTTCTTCGGCACAGGGGCATTGTCATAATAATAGAAGTGCGAAAAAAAATATCAGCTATATATGGTAAAATCGGATATTTATTTTTAACTTTGTTGAGACTAACCGCCACAGGCTCCGTTCCGGATACACAGACCTCCGGGGTGACGGAGACTGAACGGCCTGAGCATAAACTCCAAACGCTATCCTATGGCAGACCAACAAGCAATTCATCAAGCGCTGAAATCGAATTTCGGATTCGATAAATTCAAGGGCAACCAGCTCAAAATCATCGAAAGCCTGCTCGACGGCAAGGATGTGTTTGTGCTCATGCCCACGGGTGGGGGCAAGTCACTGTGCTATCAGTTGCCCGCTCTGATGTCGGACGGGGTGGCTATTATCATCTCGCCTCTTATTGCACTGATGAAAAATCAGGTCGATGTCATGCGTCATTACGGTGAAGACGACGGAGTGGCTCACTTTCTTAATTCCTCGCTGACCAAGGGCGCCATTGACCAGGTTAAGGCTGACATTACGGCCGGACGTACCAAATTGCTCTATGTGGCTCCGGAATCACTGGCTAAAGAATCTAATATCGCCTTTCTTAAGTCAGTCAAGATTTCATTTTATGCTGTTGACGAAGCGCACTGTATATCGGAATGGGGTCATGACTTCCGTCCCGAATATCGCCGTATACGCCCTGTCATACAAGAGATAGGAGTGCATCCTGTTATTGCCCTTACTGCTACAGCTACTCCAAAGGTACAGCATGATATACAGAAAAATCTGGGTATGCTTGGTGCCGAGGTTTTTAAGTCGAGTTTTAACCGTCCTAACCTGTTTTATGAAATACGGCCCAAGACACGTGATGTAGACCGTGAGATAATACGCTTCATACGTTCACAAGGTAAAAAATCAGGTATAATCTACTGTCTGTCGCGTAAGCGTGTCGAAGAATTGGCCGAAGTGCTGAAGGTTAATGAAATATCTGCGTTGCCGTATCATGCAGGCATGGATTCTGCTACCCGTTCAGCCAATCAGGATGCTTTTCTTCATGAAGAAGTCAGTGTCATAGTGGCTACTATAGCTTTCGGTATGGGTATAGATAAACCGGATGTTCGTTATGTCATACATTATGACCTGCCCAAAAGTCTTGAAGGGTACTATCAGGAGACAGGCCGTGCCGGACGTGACGGAGGTGAGGGACGTTGTGTGACCTTCTATAACCGTAAAGACCTTATAAAGCTTGACAAGCTCATGCAGAGCAAGTCACCGGCCGAGCAGGAGATAGGGCGCCAGCTGCTGGCCGAAACAGCCGGATATGCCGAATCATCGGTATGCCGGCGGCGCATTCTATTGCATTATTTTGGTGAAACATACACAGCCGATAACTGTGGCAACTGCGACAATTGTTTAAATCCTAAAAATCAAGTGGAAGCTAAAGACGAACTTTGTGCCGTCCTTGAGACGGTGTTGTCTACAAAAGAAAGGTTCAAGGCCGATTACCTTATCAATGTGCTGATAGGACGTCGCACTGATGAGGTAAAGTCGTACGGGCATGATGAGCTTGACGAATTCGGCTCGTTACCCGACATCGACGAAAAATTTCTCGGTGCTGTCATACGCCAGGCTGTGATAGCCGGCTATCTGGCACGTGATATAGAGAATTACGGAATACTGAAAATTACGCCGATGGGTAAGAAATTCCTGAAGAAACCTGTGTCGTTCAAGGTAGTCGAGGATACAGACTACAGTGATGTTGACACCGACGTACAGATGAAGAGCGGTGCTTCGTGTGCCGCTGATCAGGAACTTTACTCTATACTTAAAGACCTACGCAATAAGCTGGCCCGTCAGCTTGATCTGCCTCCTTACGTCATATTCCAGGAGCCCAGCCTTGAGGCTATGGCTACTACTTATCCCATTACTTTGGAGGAGTTGCAAAATATTTCAGGCGTAGGCAGCGGTAAGGCTACACGTTACGGCAAGGAATTTGTCAGAGTCATAAAGCGTTATGTCGAGGAGAATGAAATAGAGCGTCCTGAGGATATACGGGTACGTCAGGTGCCTAACCGCAGTAAGCTCAAAATCTCGATTATACAGGCCATTGACCGTAAGATAGACCTCGAAGAACTGGCTGAGAGCAAAGGTTTGGAATTTAATGAGCTTCTCGATGAACTCGAAGCTATAATAGATGCGGGTACCAAAATTAATATCGACTACTTCCTGAACGAGATTATCAGCGAGGATCAACAGGAAGAAGTTATTGAGTACTTCCGCGACTGTCAGGAAGACGACCTGGAAGCTGCTATACAGGATCTGGGTGATGAATACTCTGAAGAAGAGATACGTCTGTTGCGTATTAAGTTCCTTTCGGAAATGGGAAACTGATACATTGTAAGAAGTAATCTTAAGGGGCACTTATAATTTTTCAACCCTAAAGTCGTTAGGTTATTTAGATAACAACAACATGAGATGAAAAATAAACTGATTGCGGGAGTCGGACTGGCCGCATGTCTCGGAGCATGGGCAGCCGATCCTGTCATTATGACCGTCAATGGTGTCGACGTCACTAAGTCGGAATTTGAATACCTTTACCATAAGAACAGCCAGCAGCAGCTGTCACCTCAGCCTTTGGACGAATATGTGGAGATGTTCAAGATTTATAAACTCAAGGTGGCTGACGCACGGTCCGAGGGTCTCGACACAACAGCATCATTCAAGCGCGAGATGGCACAGTATCGCGGTGATCTAAGTGCTCCTTACATGACTGATTCCACCTTCCTCAACCAGTTGGTAACCCAGGCATACGAGCGTTCAAAGCAGGAAGCGGAAGCGCGCCACATCATGATAGGCAAGGGCCGCAGCGCCGCTGAAGCTGCCAAAGCCCGTCATACTATAGATAGTATACGTGTCCTGCTTGTTGACGGAGCTGACTTTGAGTTGCTGGCCCGTGAGCTGTCAGATGACCGCACTGCCAAGACCAACGGCGGTTATCTCGGCTATACTTCAGCCGGACGTTTTCCATACGATTTTGAGACAGCTGTGTTTACTCTTGGTGAGGGTGAACTGTCGGAGGTAGTGGAAAGTCCTATGGCTTACCACATTGTCAAAGGTGGTAAAAAACGTCCTGCCCGTGGTACTGTACAGGCTTCGCATATAATGAAAATGGTGCCTCAGAACGCCTCTCTTGCTGTCGAAAAGGCAGCTCGTGAAACTATAGACAGCATCTATCGTGTGGTGAAAGCTGATCCTTCGTCGTTTGCGGCTGTGGCTACTTCGCTTAGCGACGACAAAGGCTCTGCCCGTAACGGCGGTCAGCTTCCTTGGTTCGGTGCCGGAGAGATGGTCGCACCGTTTGATTCGGCGGCTTTCTCCATGAGTGTGGGTGAAATATCACAGCCTGTACATACTCAGTTCGGCTGGCACATAATTCATAAGACTGACCAGCGTGGAGTTCCCTCTCTTGAGGAGGCACGTCCGCGTCTGTTGGAACGTATTACAAATCCGCAGGACGATCGCAGCCGACTGATAAAAGCACATCAGACTGAAACTTTGGCACGCAAACACAAAGGGTCTGTTAAGAGCGGTACAGTCAATGCTCTTAAAGCCCGTGTCGGTGTAAACGGACTTGACTCACTTTTCTATGATGCTTGTGCTGACGGCTCGCTGGGACGTATGGTTTTACTCAGCATTGA
Source organism: uncultured Porphyromonadaceae bacterium (assembly GCA_947174735.1). Classification (GTDB taxonomy): domain Bacteria; phylum Bacteroidota; class Bacteroidia; order Bacteroidales; family Muribaculaceae; genus Lepagella. The sequence continues at coordinate 5,604 of CAMWKC010000029.1, read as the reverse complement.
TAAAAAAGACGTTCCTGTAAGTGAATTTGCAGAATACATGCATGGTTATCGTCAGCCTGACCCGGCATCCGCCGTGGCTACAATCGATAAAGCCCTTGCATCGTTCTATAATAAGCGCCTTGTCGAAGCTGAACAGACATGGCTTGAGGCTAATCAGCCTGAGTACCGCAATCTGCTTAACGAATATCGTGACGGCAGTCTGCTGTATGAAGTCAGCGTAGCTAAAGTCTGGGATAAGGCATCAAAAGATCAGGAAGGTCTGGAACATTTCTTTAACATGCACCGTGGTGACTATACATGGACCGAACCTCATGTGAAGGGCGTGCTTATAAATGCTGCCGACGAAGAAGTTGCCGAGCAGATACGTCGTCGCCTTGACAGTGTGCCTGCTGATTCCCTTATCACAGTAGTGCGTAAAGAATTTTCTGGCAAAGCTTCGGCTGAACGTGTACTTGCTGCTCCCGGTAGCAATCCTGTGGTTGACTATCTGATGTTCGGTGGTCCTGAAGCTACTGCTCCGGGCAACTATAAAGTCAGCTTCCTTTACGATGCCCGTGTGCTTGAGGCTCCTGAAGAGGCGGCTGATGTGCGTGGTATGGTGACAAGCGACTATCAGAACCGTCTTGAAGCCGACTGGATAGAGGAACTTCGTAGTCGCTATCCGGTGAAGGTAAACGAGAAAGTACTTAAAAAAGTTAAGTGAGTTCTGTACCGTGTCGGTTGTGGCGTATCGTGCTGGCGCCCCTTGTATTGTTAGCTGCCTGTGGTCACGATAATACGGTTGAGCCACAACGTAGTGATCTACTCGTGATGCTTGGCGATTCGGCTCTGTATGAACACGAAGTGGTAGCGCGTATACCGGTAGGTATAGCTCCTGACGATTCGGCACAGCTTTTTGCCGGTGTGGTTGACGCATGGATTGAAGACCAGCTTCTGATGCAGGTTGCCCTTGACCATCTTTCGGATGCTGATGAGATAGACCGCCTTGTGGAACAGTATCGACGTGAGCTTATATTAAGTCGTTATCTGTCGCGTGTGCGTGAGAGCGGCCGTGGTCATGTAGATGAGAAAGACGTACGTGCTTACTATGCCCGACATTCTGATGAGATGCTTACCGAACGCCCTCTGGTGCGTGGTGCTTATCTGAAAGTCAGTACTCGTGCACCTCAGCTCGACCGGTTGCGCAAATGGATGAGCGAAGCCTCACCACGCACTTTCGAAAACATCGAGAAGCATGGTCTTGATCATGCGCAGGAGTATGATTACTTCGGCGACCGTTGGGTAGACTGGCAGACAGTGGCGCGGCAGATACCATACAGATTTTATGATGCCGAAGCCTTTCTGGAGGCTAATACCGACTTTGAGACTACTTACGGAGACTGGGTATATCTTCTCCATATCGCTGACTATTTGCCGGCCGGAAGTGTGATGCCATACGAATTTGCCCGTGCTCAGATTACCGACTGGCTTGAACAGCAAGTAATGCGCGAGACGGAACGCCGTCTCGTACAGCGTCTGGTAAGTCAGGCACTTGACGAACATGTACTGCGTGGCATAGGTTATGATCCGGTAAGCCACAGACGCCTTACACAGTAAAGCGTCACGATACAAACACAACAAACACCAATCATATACACCTGAACAACGTGAAATATCCAAAGCTATCATTGGTCCCTGCAGCTATGGCTGCACTCACCGTAGTATGCGCTATGGCGCAGCCTACGCGCAATGTTGTCGATGAGGTGGCCTGGATTGTGGGCGATGAAGCCATATTCCGTTCGGACGTGGAGGAAATGTATGCCTCGATGCGTTCGATGGGCGACCGTATCGATGGCGATCCCTACTGTGTGCTTCCTGAGAAACTTGCTGTCGAAAAACTTTATCTTCACCAGGCTAAACTCGATACTATCGAAGCACCTGAAAGCCAGGTACTCGCACAGGCCGACCAGCAGCTCAACTATTATATAGCCAATATAGGTTCGAAAGAGAAGGTTGAGGAATACTTCCGTAAACCTCTTCCTACACTTCGCGCACAGTTGGTCGATATGATACGTACCAACTACATAATAGGTCAGGTGGAAAATAAACTGACCGAAAATGTACAGGCTACTCCCAACGAAGTGCGTAAATATTTCGATGCTCTTCCGGCTGATAGTGTGCCTTATATACCTATGCAGGTAGAAGCCCAGATAATAACCTTTAATCCTCAGATACCGCGTCAGGAGATAGAAGATGTCAAAGCGCGTCTGCGTGACTATGCTGACCGTGTGACACGTGGTGATGCCGACTTCTCGACACTGGCTATTGCGTATAGCGAAGACGGGTCAGCCATGCAGGGTGGTGAACTTGGCTTTACTTCGCGTTCACAGTGGGTACCGGAATTTGCCAATGTGGCTTTCAATCTTAATGACCCTAAGAAGGTGAGTCGTATTGTCGAAACCGAGTATGGCTATCATATCATACAGCTCATAGCCAAGCGCGGTGATCAGGTCAATGTGCGTCATATACTGTTGCGTCCGCATGTCAGCACACAGGATCTGGCTCTGGTCGTCAACCGTCTTGATTCGGTACGCAAGGAGATTGTAGGCGGTGCTTTTACTTTCGAAGACGCCGCACGTACGCTGTCGCAGGATAAGGACACACGCAACAACCGTGGCCTTATGGTAAATCCTCATACAGGTTCTCCACGCTTCGAGATGCAGGACTTGCCTTCCGACATAGCCAACCGTGTAGAAGGCATGGAGGTGGGTGATATATCGGAAGCCTTTGTCTGGAAGGATCCTCAGCGCAATAAGGAGGTGGCTGCCATAGTGCGTCTTGCCGAACGTGTGCCGGGTCACAGAGCCACACTGGCGGAGGATTACAGCCTTATACGTCAGATGTACGAAAATCACCAGAAGCAGCAGATAATCCGTGATTGGATAGAAAAGAAAATTAAAGATACCTATGTCAAGATAGAAGAAGGGTGGGAATCCTGTGACTTCAACTATCAAGGCTGGATAAAGTAAATTCACTATCATCGGTCACCATGATGCAAAGTATCTCACGTAAGCCCTATGGCCCGCGCCGCTTGGTGGCGTGGGCTGTGCTTGTATTGGTGGTGGCCTTCGCCGGCGGTATCATGGCCCAGGCGGTGGCGCAGAGCCAGAGGCAGGCGCAGGCCCGACAGTCCGCGCAGTCGGATGACCCGTACCGCCGTCCTAAACCCACTCGTCCGGCAGCACCCACTATAGGTACGGCTAACCGTTATCAGACAGACCGTGTGTTTCTCGAACGTGCCGATAGTCTTTACCGTCTTCCGGGCGATACATCCGAACGTCAGATAGTAAAAGGCAATGTGATGTTTCGTCAGGCCGGTATGTTTATGTATTGTGATTCGGCTTACTACTTTGCCACTCTTAATTCGCTCGATGCTTTCGGCCATGTACGTATGGAACAGGGTGACACTCTGTTTGTGTATGCAGACCGTGTCTATTATGACGGTGATGCTCGTCTGGCACGTCTGCGCAACGGCCCGAGTCGTAAAGAAGTCACTCTCATTGACCGTGATGTGACACTGACCACCGACAGCCTTGATTACAGTCTGGCCGAAGAACGTGGCTGGTATGAACGCGGAGGACGTCTTGACGACAAGGTTAATGTGCTTACTTCGGTATTCGGACAGTATAGTCCGGCTACCAAGGAAGCTGAGTTTTTCTGGAATGTCGTGCTGGATAATAACCGTGATGGTTTCCGTATGCTGACAGATACACTCTATTACAGTACCCTTACCAATATAGCCAGTATCGTAAGTCCGACACGTATCATGGGCGAAAACGATACTATAATTACTTCGCGTGGCTGGTATGATACCAATACTGACAACGCCGAACTGACTTCACGTTCTATCATATCACACCGTGATTCCACGGGTGCTGTAACACTGCTCGAAGGCGATTCGATAGTGTATGATCGTGCACGGCGCATAAGCCGCGCCTTCATGTTCGGTGCTCCGGGGCGCATACCGACACCGATGGTACTGACCGATACAGCTCATAAGTCGATTCTGATAGGCGGGTATGGTTTTTACAACGATTCCACAGGTGAAGCACTTGCGGCTGACTATCCGCTTCTGATGGAATATTCGCGCCCTGATACGCTTTTCCTTCGTGCTGATACGATAAAGACCTTCTTTGTGACGCGCCGTATATGGCCTGAGGAAGTTAAGTCGGAGCAATCGGATGACTCCGAGTTATCGGAATTATCGGAGCTATCCGAATTATCCGAATTATCCGAAAAATCTGATTTCTCCGATTTCTCCGATAGTTCAGACAGCTCCGATTTATCCGATAACTCCGATAGCTCCGACGACAGCTCCGGTATCCTCCTCACCGTAATCTCTCTGTTATACCCTTGGGCACAGCCGGTAGTGACACCGCAGCAGCCTCTTGTCACGACAGTTGATGTTGTTGTTCGGGATTCATCGCTTATGATTGAACGGCAGTATCGGGTTGCCGAAGCCTTCAGGCGTGCCCGTTTCTTCAAGAGTGATATGCAGGGTGTAGCTGACAGCATAACAGTAAGTCAGGAAGACTCACTTTTGCGTATGAAGGTTCGTCCGGTGGTTTGGAGTGGTGAAAGGCAGGTGAGTGGTAAACTCATACATGTGCACTTCAATGACTCTACAACTGACTGGGCAGAACTTCCACAGGGCGGTATGATGGTAGAGCACATCGAAGAGGAATTTTTTAATCAACTTGCCGGGCGGCGTATGCTGGCACACTTCGATGGTCAGACGTTAACCCGTCTTGACGTTGACGGTAATGTTCAGACCGTTTTTCTGCCTATGGAGTCGGATAGTACATATAATCGACTCATAGAAGCTGAAAGCTCTTATCTTACGATAGAGATGGCCGAAGGCGGTAATGCTCTTGACCGGCTTAAAATGTGGCCTGAAGTTACAGGTACAGTAACACCGTTATTTCTTGTAAAGAATACACAGCTCTATTTACCCGGTTTCCTTTGGCTTGAAGTATTGCGGCCGCGTCGCGAATGGTACGGAGGCGGTATGCACTGGGCCGATGATCTTGGTGAGATACCTGACGAACTTGAAGATTATCTTGCCGCCGGACGTGATACACCGGCTCCCAAAGTGACACGGAAACCGCGAGGTATAGCCCCGGCAGAGCCAACAATACAGACGGAGCAATCAGAACAATCGGATGACTCCGAATTATCGGAGCAATCGGAGTCATCGGAGCAATCGGAAGACTCCGAGTTATCGGAGCAATCGGAGTTATCAGAGCAATCGGAAAAATCCGAATTATCGGAAGAATCGGAAAAATCTGATAATTCAGATAGCTCCGATAGTTCAGATGATAATTCAGATTTCTCGGATAGCTCGGAGTTATCCGATAACTCGGAGCCATCCGATTCCTCCGATAAAGACTAAATTTACCATCGGAATGAGTGACGTGATAAGACTGCTGCCGGATTCGGTAGCTAACCAGATTGCCGCCGGTGAGGTGATACAGCGTCCGGCATCGGTAATCAAGGAACTGGTGGAAAATGCCGTTGATGCCGGCGCCACCGATATACGAATATACATTAAAGATGCCGGCCGCA
>CAMWKC010000028.1 GCA_947174735.1 uncultured Porphyromonadaceae bacterium | reverse complement strand
GTTTTACTCTGTATAATTACAGACTTCAATTTTTATATTTCATAATTTTTAAGTTTTAAGGAGGGTTTATCAAAGTGAAAGTATTTGATAAATCCTCCTGTTTTTAACTCTATACTAAAATTTTGTGTCTAAATTTTGAAGTACAGTTCAGGAAGACACGAGAGGTAGTTCTTTCATTTACGACATGTGTTTAAGTGAATATATCCAGCGTTCAAGCTCCGTAGTACATTCATCGATGTTCATGTATTCGAACGTCGGCAGCTGTAGGTAAAGATAACGCTGACGGGCTCTCACGGGCTCTAAGGTCTCAGTATTCCTTACAAATGTAATACCTTAATCCGATATTAAGATCTGTGTTGCTCTGTGTTTCAGTTCCGGTGTTGTTCTGTGTTCCCCCCTGCGACGTTCCCGGTGAGCGAAGCGAACCGTTCCCGTGTCGTTCCAATCACATATAAAGATAAGATGTGTATGAGTTTTACCCCGACAGAATAAAAACGTCTCTTAAATCCTGTATATAAATCTATGCAGTAATAAGTTGACGGACTGCTTGAATGAACTGAGTAGCTCTGGGGCGAATCTCCCGGATAGTCGCTTTTTCAAGTCGATAAGTAATGAGTGCCTCACGTGCACTTTTATCAAGTTCGGTCTTCATAATTCAATCCCATCTCGTGAGACATTAATCGAAAATGGGGTTATTCTGCTTTCCCATATTGTTTTCAATACAACCATTGGGGAAATCCTCACTCCTTCATCTATTTTCACATCATAGAGATGACTGACTATTTCAATTCTACGGTGTACGAAATCTATTCCTGATAAGTATCGGGAAGCAAAATCAAAAGATCTATATCTGAATTATCATGAGCTGTTCCACGCGCCTGCGAACCGTACAGAATAGCCCTGACATCGGGAAATAACCTGCGCATCATCTCCCGTATCTTATCAATTATATGCGTAGGCTGCATGACATATTAAGAATTATGGGCACTAACTTACAAATTAATATGAAGCAGTCAGCGAATATCGGCTATCTTCTCTACAGGTATATCCAACAGATTTGCTATCATCTCATCAGTAATCCCTTTGGTGCGGAGTTTAGTTACCGTTTCATATAACTGTAACTTTTTACCATGTTCTTCGCCAATCTTTCTACCACGTTCCTCACCAATCTTTATACCTTCACGAAGACGCGAGGTTTCGATACTGTAGAGAATGCTGAGCTGTTTCTGGTCTATATCGTACTGCCGGCGTTCTTCCGGACTGAGCGATTCTATTTGGCCGACCTGCTGCAGGCGGCGGAAAGCCTCATCGCGGGCTGCAAAAGGTATTTCTCTCATCTCAGGCATGTGTTTAAGTGAATATATCCAGCGTTCAAGCTCCGTAGTGCATTCGTCGATGTTCGTGTATTCGAACGCCGGCAACTGTATGTAAAGATAACGCTGACGGTCGCTCACAGGCTCACGGGTATCGAGGTCACAGTACGCACGGTCAAGCACAAGGCGACGGTCCGCGCTCGGAAGCAGGAAATTGGTGAAGCAAATGCTGTAGACCGATTCTATGCTGAAGTCCCACTGTCTGCGACGCATCTGTTCGGTCACGGCACGGCAGCTGTAACATATCATACGGTCCTCGAAATTATCGTGTGGCTCGAGCTGCATCTCAAGTATGATATGGCGTCCCGACTGCGTAATACAGTGTATGTCGTTGATAGCCGTACGTGCGCAGTCCCTGTCACGCGGTACCTCCTTGTCACCGTAACGCACATCGGTAATCGGTTCGTAGAACGGTCTCCCCTCAAGCAGAGCGTTGAGAAAACTTATCAGGATAATCTTGTCTTTTTCCTTACCGAACACTATCTTGAACCCAGTATCGGTAAACGGATTAAAAAAGCGCTGTTTCATATTAGCAGTGTTTTTAGTCCTCACAAATGTAATACTTTAATCCCGTATCTCAAAATCTCGACAGATTTAAACTCATTTATCACTGTTTTAGGCTTCATTATCATATCGTTCTATCTACCAAAATAAGCGCTGTTTAACAAATACGCTTTTTGGTTACTTCTATATAGCTTATAATCAAAGATATAATTCTCATCCAAATCTCTTTTCAAGAGAGTGTGATGAAGATGGCTCTCTATTGACTTGCTAATCCTCAAAAAATACCTCTGTAAGTCGCGGAAAGGGGCCAGGCCCGGCGGCTTCTTTTCCCCCTAATCATAGCCCAGATTAGCCATATTACTTTTATGAAAATAATAATACGAACTGCTGTTCTTTTGGGTCTGCTCCTACTCGGGTACGGGACTGCGAGCGCACAGAAAGTCGCACTCAAGAACAACATCCTCTACGATGCCGCACTGACTCCGAATGTCGGTGTGGAGTTTCGTCTTGCTCCGAAGTGGACGTTCGAGGTTACGGGACAGGTCAATCTGTGGACCGTTGACAGCCATAAGTGGAAGCACTGGCTGGCTCAGCCTGAGGCACGCTACTGGTTCTGTCGCACGTTCACAGGCCACTTCGTCGGGCTGCATCTCTTAGGAGGACAGTATAACGTGGGTAATATCAATTTGGGTTCAAATATTTTCGGTATCAATCTCGAGGCTCTGCGTCACAAACGCTATCAGGGCTGGGGAGCAGGTGCCGGCATTGCGTACGGGTATGCGTGGCCCATAGCACGCCACTGGAACATCGAGGCCGAGATAGGTGTGGGATACATCTATACACGCCATGACGTATATCCGTGTGCCGAGTGCGGCACCCAGATAGCCAAAGACAAACATTACAATTACGTCGGTCCGACCAAGGCCGCCCTTAATATAGTCTATCTCTTCTGACATGAAAAGCCTGAAACATCTGTTAGCCGCCGGCTGTCTGTTAGCCGCCGGTCAGGCAGGCGCCCAGAACGTGGCGCGCTGCCATATCAATGACGTGATGATAGACAAGGGTACCGAAAGCCTCAGTGTCAGCTTCACTTTCCATCCGGAACAATATCATATAAACCGTAACAATCTGCTGCGCATCACTCCGGCTGTCACTACAGATAACGATACGGCGCGTCTGGCTCCGCTGACCGTGACGGGTAAATACGCCTGGTATCAGCAGATACGCAACGGAGGCGACGACGCGCTGCTGTTCCGTGCCAGCCACGGACAGCCGACGGAATACACCGGCACGGTGGCATGGGAACCTTGGATGGATAACAGCACCTTTACGCTGCTGCTCGATACTGTTAGCTGTTGCGGTGGCGAACCGAAGTCAGGAGCTTTGCGTGTGGCACGTCTGGACTGGCGTCCGCGTCTTTTCGAGCCGGTGTTCGAGTACGTCACACCTGCCGATACCATCGTGAAACGCTTTAATCTATCGGGACGTGCCGATGTACGCTTCATCGTCAACAAAACCGATATAGACTGGAGCTACGCCAATAACCATGCTGAATTAGACTCGATAATGCGTACCGTCAGGGTTGTACGCAACAATCCCGATGCGGCTGTTGACTCCATAATTCTCACAGGCTACGCCTCACCGGAAGGTCCGTATGCCAACAACGTACGTCTGGCACGCGGACGTACCGAGGTAATAAAGGAGTATGTCCGTAACCACGGCGATTTCCCGGCTTCGGTCTATCATACCGCTTCGGTGCCGGAGGACTGGGAGGGTCTGTGCCGCTGGCTTGCCGACAGTAATCTGCCCGAACGCATGGAAATGATACGCTTCATTGATGCCGACAATGGTCCCGTAGAGACTAAAAACGACCGCTTTGCGGCCGCCTTCCCTGCTCAGTACCCGTGGCTTCTTACTAACGTTTACCCTCCTCTGCGTCATACCGACTACCGCATCACTTACACAGTACGCCGCTATTACGAAGTGGAGGAGATACTGCGTGTCTTCAACACCTATCCGGGCAATCTGAGTCTCAACGAGCTTTTCGTGCTGGCCAACAGTTACGGACGCGGCACAAAGGAATTTGACGAAGTGATGTCTACGGCCGTGCTGCTCTACCCCAACGACCCTGTGGCCAATCTCAATGCCGCCAACGCCAGTATGCAGACCGGCGACCTCGAACGTGCCGAGCGGCTGCTGACCAAAGCCGGTGACAGTGCTGAAGCCGAGTATGCCCGCGGTGTGTTACTCGGACGTCAGAAACGCTATGCCGAGGCACGCCGGTGCTTCGAGAAAGCTGCCCGCATGGGTGAGAAACAGGCCCAGAACGCTCTGCGTCTTCTCAAAGAACTTGAGACGCGCACCAACCAGCCGGTGACATTCATAATCACGGAGGAAACCGTGGAGTGAATCTCCGCCTACACACGGAATTATAAACAAATCAAATACTTAACATCAAATTATTGAATTATGGTGCATTATAACAAATGGCTCATAGGCTTAATGGGCTTATCGTTGCTCACAGCCTGTAGCGATGATGTCGTAAAGCCAGTCGACAACCACCCGGTGGTATCGCCCGAGGGTGATGGTGAGGGTGTGTTTATGGCAATCAACATCAAGATGCCGAGTGCGACAGGCACCCGTAGCTTCACCAATGGTGACAACTCCAGCAACAGTGGCACCGAAGTAGGTCAGGACTTTGAGAATACTGTTCGCACAGTCTATCTGGTACTTGCCCAAAAATCCGATGACAAGGATCTCAACAATAAATTCATCGCCTGGGGTGAGATTCCGACCAACAAGATTATTCCTTCCACAAGCGGTACTGACTACACTACGACGGCTAAATTTTCCAAGACTGACATCAGCCAGTACTATGACGGTCTTAAAGACGAAGACAGCCGCGATGTCAACGTATTTGTATTCTGTAATCCGACCCTGAATCTCCGCAGCGTGCTGCAGGCTCAGGAGACGGCACGCAACAACGCCTGGATCAATGCCGCAGGTATTTACGATGCTAACGATGCCACTTCGGAAATCATCTGGAGTGAAAACGACTTCCTGATGACGAATGCTTCGATAGCTACCCGTACCTTACCTCAGACTATGGAGGACTGGAACTATTATACTTTAGAGACCAATCCTTTTGATCTTTCGGGTCTGAATAGTCAGGTAGAGATTGACAATAGTATTGAAAATTCGCGCGGTGCCGTCCGTGTAGAACGTACAGCTGCCCGTTTCGACTTCCGGGATGCTTCTCCGGCGTTTGAGGGTAAGAATGCCAATAACCTCTACGAGGTAATGTTCCAGACCGATGGTACAGATGAAGACGGCAATCCTATCAGCAACAGTTACCTCAACATTGAGCTTACCAAGATGAGCTTCGTCAACATGGCTAAGAGCTACTACTATCTCCGCCGTGTAACACAGCGCACTCCTCTCGACTCTCCCGTAGACCTTAATAATACTATACTATGCGGTGCTGAGTATCCGTGGTTTATAGATGCTACTGGAACCTTCGCCTCCCAACCCGGCAACTACGTAGTAAGTGTCTATGCTAACAAGATGTTAACAGGTATTACTGATGACTTTAGCACCTATTACAACTATCCTGTATTCTCCAATGACGGTAGCATCGACAACAGCGTGTTTGACCACTGGGGTACGACAGTTATTAACACACTGCTCGACAACCCTACCGATAACGAGGATAAATACCACATCTGGCGCTATTCTACAGAGAACTCGATTCCCGGTGTAGACATTCAGAAGAACGGTCAGACAACCGGTGTTGTATTCAAGGGTAAAATGGTGGCTCCGGACTACGCTGTCAACAGCAATGATGATAATCTTAAAGAACTTGCAGCCATTATTAATAACACCGATAACCGACTTACAGGTGATCCAAGTGTGGACCCGATACTTTATCTCTTTGCAGGCCAACTTTACGCTACATGGCCAAATGTAGAACAGGCTGCTAAGCAGGCTGCTATTACTCCGGTATGGGTAGTTGACAATAATCATACGGATGGTGGTTATTGGACTCTTGAAATAAACCGAGGTAATACATTCTTCCATGCTGTCTTTGGCGACGGTGGTTGCGGCAGCTATACCTTCAAAGATACCAACGGTACAGAGTACACTGTTGACGATCCGCTGGAGATGAGTACAACATGTCCTAACTACCTTTGGCATCAATGGGACACTACCAAAGATCCGACAACTGGAAATCGTCCTGGCATGGAAGAAGAATTAACTCTTGCTTTTAAGAAAGCCGCTACTGAGAATAACTTCACTCTCTATCAGACCAGTATAGACACCACTACAGGTCCGGGTTACTACTGCTACTATTACTACTGGAACCGTCACAACGACAACGGTAAGAACGGTATCATGGCTCCGATGGAATTCTGTGTGATACGTAATAACGTCTATAAGCTATCTGTATCAAAGATCAGCCAGCTCGGCCACCCACGTCACTCGGTCAACGATCCGAATCCTCCGACACCTGACACCGACGACGAAATTGATGATGTTTATATCACTGTTGATGTCGACGTACTGCCTTGGGTAGTTCGTGTCAACGATATAGAATTCTAAATTTCTCTGATCATTTAGAGATAAATGCAGGACTGTGCCCGGTGTGGGTTGCGACCTGACGACCGAACGCAAGTATGCACTATAAACATAGGTGCGGAAGTTCTCGCGGACTTCCGCATTACCAAACTACAAACTTACATCAGAAATGACAACTTATAAGACAACAGCGATATGGCGTTTGCTGACGGCAGTAGTCATTGCGGCAGCATCGGTGCTGGCGCTGACGTCGTGCGAGAGCCTGTACGATGACCTGAAGCCGTGTCCGCAGGGTCTCCGCGTACGCTTCGTCTACGATTACAACATGGAGTTTGCCAATGCCTTCCCTTCACAGGTGGACTGTCTGACAGTGTTCCTTTATGATGAGCAGGGACACTGGCTGGCTACACGTACTGACGCTACTCCCGAACAGTTGGCAGATGAGAATTGGCGTATGGAATTCGACCTTGAACCGGGTTATTATACATTGTTGGTGTACGGCGGTATGCAGTGTACTGACTCATCGTTTAGCTTTACTGATGATCCAGCCCAGATACCATTGCGAGATGTACGTGTGCGTCTTAATAACGACTGCCTTACCTCTCCTGTAGGGACACAACTGCATCCGCTTTTCTACGGTCGTCTCAATGCCGAGGTCAGAGAGGGTGGTACAGACTACAACGATGTCACAGTCAAGATGATGAAAGATACAAATAATCTCCGTGTGCTACTTCAGCAGACAACGGGTGAAAAAATTAACGAATCGGACTTTGACTTTCGTGTAGTTGATAACAACACTCTCATGGGATGGAATAACGATGTGCTTCCCTCGCCTACTGTAAACTACCTCCCCTGGATACGAGGCAATGCCTCACCGGGCCAACTTCCTGACTACTCCGAGGCAAGCGTGGCATGGGCCGAAATGAGTTTTCCGCGTCTTGTCACCGGTCTGCAGCCGCGTCTGATTGTCACCAACCGGCTCAACGGCGAAACTACCATCGACATACCCCTTAACAATTATCTGCTTCTTCTTAAGAGTGCGGCATATTCCAAAATGGGTTCTCAGGAATTTCTTGACCGGGAAAGTCGTTGGAATATGCTCTTCTTCCTTGATGGTAATATGAGATGGATAAAGACCACAATAGTCATTAACGATTGGATAGTACGTATCAATGATATCGAGTCATGAAGCGAACGTTACTTTACACAGTTTTGTTGTCTGCCGCTGTATGCCTCCTTTACGCCTGTCGCTCGTCGGAAAATCCCGTCGTTGACCCTGAGCCGGAGGATACGGACGTAATGCTGTGCCTGAATGTCAGCGTCAGCAACAGCGCCGAGATATACCGTCCCGGCACACGTACTGCCACCAATCCCGCTGACGAAAACTATACCTTCGAACCACCGGTATGGGTGTACGAGCGTATGAATACACTGCGTATTATAATAGTGCGCCCAGACAATACCGTTGAGTACAACCGTCTGGAGACTCTGCCCTCCACAGAGGGTACAACCGACTTCGAACAACTGCTTTTCAAAGTGGCAACCGACCAAGGGACCACAGATGAGAAGAATCCCGATATCCGTGTGGAGAAGAAACATATCTATCTAATAGCCAACGAAGCTTCTCTACCCGATGAAAACATACGGAAGTCTCTGGTTAATCTTACAAAAGGCAATAGATTCACTCTCTCCGATGCAGAAGACATGATTGTCAGTAAGCAGTGGTCCACCGGCGCTATACCCTTTATTGACAATAGCGGTGACGGTCCGAAGAAGTTTATCCCCATGACCGAGTTCTTCGACATCGATGTGACTTATAATGTCGCTACCGGTAATGTCGGCAGACCCGTTCAATACGAATCACTTTTTATTACACGCATTCCTGTAAAATTCGAATTCTCAATAAATGGCGATGACTCTGCGTTTGCGCCTAACGAGTCTGTGCGTATCACAGCTATACGTTTCCAGAATGTGATGGAAAAGGAGTATCTCTTTCCTAAAGATGCCAAATACTACCCGGCAAAGTATGAAAATATAGAGAAGAGAACCCAGGAACCTACAGGACGTATAATCACTTCTTTCGAGACACCTGGGCGCACTGACAATCAGATTAAACCCATTGAGTTCCGACCTGAGGCTTTCGGGTTCGGACATGGATGCAGTAAAGACTATGCTCCACAGATGTACTACTGTGAAAGCGAAAACTACGAAGGTGATGCAGAGGGTAACACAACATATTTCGTAGGAGTAGAAGCAGCCTTCGTAACAGCCGAAGGTACGGAAGAAATAGAAACATTCAGTCATGTTGCACTTCCTAATCTTCCGGCCCTGCCGCGTAATACTGTGGTCAAAATAAATTTCACTTTCAAGAACCGTGACCTACTGTGCGACGTTACCCTTTTCCCGTATACAGCCGTCAACCTGAATCCTTCATTTGGCTTCGGTGTTCCGGTTGAATCAGTTCATATAAGTATGAACACTACAGGATCTTCTGAAGAAGTCTCGGAGGTAGAGACCTCTGTGGGACAGTCTGTTACCCTTGAGGGATACGTACTTCCGGATGATGCCAATAATAAGGATATTATCTGGACATCAGACAATACCGATATTGTTACTGTCACAGAGAAGGGAGTGATAACAGGCGTAAGTGCAGGAACTGCTGTTATAACTGCGACTTCTGTTGATAATCCTGATATAAAAGCAACCTGTACGGTGAAAGTCAATCCGAAAATTCCGGTTGAATCTATCAGCCTAAACCTGGATACATGGACCGGAAATATAGGAGAAACAGTCAATCTGATAGCTACAGTAGAGCCAGTAGGAGCTACTAATAAAAATATCAAATGGACTTCAAGCCGTCCCGAAATTGCTTCTGTATCACAGTATGGTACTGTGACTGCTGTAGATGGAGGAAGTACTGGAGAAAAAGCTATAATAATCGCCCTTTCTGAGGATAATGAAGATATAAAAGCTACCTGTGAGGTATGGGTAAATAAGAGGGTTCCGGTTACTTCTGTCGCCATGTCACAGGGTCCCACGGGGACATTCTATGAAGGAGCTAAATTCAGTTTTACAGCTACAGTAACTCCCAACACTGCTACTAATCAAATTATCAAATGGACTTCAAGTAACAACAATGTTGCCACTGTCTCATCTTATGGTTTAGTGACTGCTATAAAAGCAGGAACAGCTACAATAAAAGCTGAGGCAACGGACGGGTCAGGTAGATCTGCTACTTGTCCGATAACTGTCACTGCGAAAAGAGCCGTTACAGGGATTACAATATCATCGTCTACAGCAACAACAACTGTAGGAGCAGACCCAAAACTCCAGTTAACAGCTACCATAACTCCTATAAACCCTACTTATAAGACCCTTAGGTGGACTTCAAGTAATCCTTATGTTGCCGTTGTTTCTGGTGGTACTTCACCTAATGCTACTACTGGTAGAGCAACTGCTACTGTGACCGCTACAACTAAAGGTAAAACTACTATAACCGTCACTTCTGTTGATGATCCTACTATATCCGCAAGTTGTGAAGTAACGGTAAATTAGATAGTCAAGAAGACTTATGACAATGAGATTCAGAAATTGATATAGTTTTATAACAAATAATTCTAAATAAGATTACTTCCTGACAATCTTTCAAATATATGAAAACGATTGTAATGAAATTTGTATATGTCATGACAGTCATTTTTTCTCTGATGATTTGTTCATGTACTGATGATTTCACTTATTATAATGGAGAAATTCCTGAAGGAGAAGGAGATTTGAGGGCTACAGTCACTTTCACGCCTACTATGGCGACAAATCTTCATGCCACACGTACGCCAGGTAATGTCATTCATGCTATCGAGTCCTTGTGTGTGCTTGTTTATACTCCGGATGGTGAACTGGTACGAAAATATACTAAAGATGAGTTAGATGGATATGACGATGAAACACCTTACAATGTCAAAGATACTGATCATCTTGATGGTAATGAAGCACATACTGATGAGATAACTACGTCCCAGGCCACATTCTCTCTACCAGGTCTACCTTATGGCAGATATAAAATTTATGCTGTGGCTAACATGGGTAATCTGGATAACTATAAAAATGAAATTCAAACTGAGAAGGGACTCAGAAATATCAAGCTTGACTGGAATAGTGAAAACATCGCTGCCAATAATCAGATGTTTGGATATTTTACCCATAATAATGAGATTGTCAAAGATTCTGATGTTCCAGTATTAGCATTTACCCCGACGAATTCAAAATTTCATGCCTGGCTCAACCGTGTAGTATCTAAAGTTACCATAGCATTTGATGCAAGCGGTCTGAATCAGGATGTGACTATATATATAAGGAATGTCACTATTCGTGATATTCCAAGCCAGTGTGTGCTCGGTAATACGAATACACCGACAAGTGATTCCGAACTTCTCAATCACCTGTCAACTCCCTATCCCAAACCTGACTATACAGCCAAACTCTCAGAAGTTGTTAAGAATTCAAGATTTGAATACAATAGCCAGGGCATTATTGAAGATCCGGATACACATACAGGTTCAGCAAAGACAGATGGATATAAGCTGGAAAACTCTATTCGTCAGCCGGTTCCGGAAAATGCCCATGCTACGAATGCAGCTTCACTATTCTTTTTTGAAAATATTCAAGGTGATTTTCAAAATGAACAAGACAAGGTAAAATATGATAAACAGCAACAACCGAATGGTAAGCCTGACGGAGTCGGAACTTCGATACGGGATGACAAGGATGATAAGGATTTCAAAGACCGTGTTCCTTACGGCACCTATATCGAAGTAGAGGCTTACTATATTTCCGCTAACCCGGGAAAAATAGGTGAGGGTTCCATTAAATACCGTTTTATGTTGGGTAAGAACGTTACTTATAACTATGATGCCCAGCGTAATTACCATTTTAAACTTACCTTAGGCTTCAACGGATGGGCTAATCAACCTGACTGGCATATAGATTACGAGCAACCTGAGCCCGGTATTGAGGTACAGCCGGAATTCCGTGTCTCCTATCTGTATGGTCAGAAAAGTGAACTTCCAATTAGGATACTGGAAGGTTCCGATTATACTATAGAGAATATTGAGGTAAATATTGTGGAAAATAACTGGGCTCCATACGATCCTAAGACAGGAGGAGTACCACCTGCAGAGACTGACATAACCCCAAACCCTACATACGCTTTTAAATGGAATAGAGAGGCTTACGAGAGTGCACCGTATATGCGTAATGGTAAGCAAGTGCCATATTATGGGTTCCTTGCGCTTCATTTTCCTGCACAAAGTAAGGAATCAGAAGTTATTACTAAGGATTATAGTTTAGAGTCAAATATAGCATTGGAAAACTATTATAATGATGTTAACCATCCGGAAGGTAAGAGAGTTTTTACTGAATTTTCAATAAATGATGAAAAGCCTACGCAGCATCCAGGCCCAAGTGAAGATGACACTTATACAGTAAATCCGGTATTGGATGATCAGGGTAAGCCAGTGGAACATCAGAAAACTCTGATGGTACCAGTGTGGACCCGTGCTAAAACTTTAATACGAGGTTCCGGTTTCTCCGGTAATAATCCATACGAGGGTTATGAGAGAAAAGCAAAACTTGAGATAAAAGCAACATTTAAACGTAAAGATGGTGGTGAGCCTCATATTGCGGTAGAGGAAGTAGATGTTTATCAAGTTAAGAGATTGGTAAATCCAAAAGGTGTATGGCGTGCTGCTGACAGAAATGAAGTATTTCATGTTACTTTGTTAGAAGCCGAGAGTGGTAATGATATGGCTGATTTCCGACCGTTCACCTCACAGGGAGAATGGACAGCTTTTATTGAGACTCAGACTAATAACGCTGGATTTTATCTTACTCAGAATAGTGAAACAGATGGTTATCTGCAGGGTGACACTATACATGGTTACACAGGTTCTGAAATCCATTTTGATATTAATTTTGATAAGGTGACAGTGTCTGCTACTGAGCCGGAATGTGCCATTGTGAAAGTACTTTACCATGGCAACCAGTGTCTACATAAGATTCTGGTTCGTAAAGGTTACGATCAGCCTGTCACAATGGGAGGGCAAAAGTGGAGTTCTTTCTCTCTTTATCAAGCTACTCCCAGAACACCCTTAGATGGAGATGGAGAGAGTGTCAGGGGTGAGTATGACGTAGTACTAACAAAGAATCCTCTTATGTTAGGCTCGATGTTCCGTCGAGGTAGACTAAGCAAAGGTATATTTGTAGTCAATAATATGAAAGATGAGGGAGGTGTAGGCCCATTTGAAGCACCCGGTATCAGCTATAAATTCATTGTTGGATGTAAGGATGGTAATAACTGGATGAAGAACACATGGGAGGAGATTGGATTTAGAAATGATATTGATACCGAAGAGCATCAAAAAAGAACTTTAGGTACTTTTTATGAAGGTGACTACACTTATAGAGTCCCAACTTATGGCGACTTTAAAGCCCTGACTGAGGCAGCTGAATTTGGCTTCGGGGTTGTTTACGGTAGTTCCGCAACTGCACCTGCCAGAACTGCCGCAGATGCCTACGGCCTAATTGACCCTTATAATGAAGGTCTTTTTGATGACCCGAGAGGAATGCGGGGTGTGATGGCATATACCAAAGATACAGGTAACCAGATATTTTTTCCAATGGGAAAATACGGTACCGGTAGACGTAACAACTTTATATTTTCGGGTAATCAAGCTGGAGAGCTTAGATATGGTGACGTCGATTATCTTTTAACAATTGGACGAGGTACTAATTTGTACCGTCCTATACCATATAATTTGATGGTACAGTCAGGAAATATATATTGGATTGATCGGTATACTGCTGCCAACCCTCCTGAGCTCCCTAATCCCTGTCTTGGGTGGGATATGAATTACTTTAACTTTGACTTCAATCCTTATCCTACTAATAACTGGAGAGATGCTTGCCCGATTAAATTTATTATTGTCGAGCCAGAGTAAGTTTATGGTCGAGTAAATTTATCTGGTCAGCCTTTAGCAGTAATTTCTAATGAAAGCTGAGAGATAATATCATGATATTATCTCTCAGCTTTCATTACTTAATCATAATGAACATTTCATACCCACTTTTATCAAGTTCAGTCTTCATAATTCAATGCCTTCCCCTTCCCGTGCTACATTAATCGAAAATGAAGTGATTCAGCTTTCCCATATTGTTTTCATTACAACCATTGGGAAATTAGTATGAAGCAGTCAGCGAATATCGGCTATCTTCTCTAAAGGTATATCCAGCAAACTTGCTATCATCTCATCAGCAATTCCCTTGGAACACAATTTAATTACTGTAGAGTGTCATTGCTGTTCTTCACCTATCTTGATACCTTCGCGCAGACGCGATGTCTCAATACTGTAGAGGATACTGAGCTGTTTCTGGTCCATGTTGTACTGCCTGCGTTCTTCCGGACTTAGCGATTCTATCCGGCCGACCTGCAGCAGGCAGCGGAAAGCCTCATCGCGGGCTGCAAAGGGTATTTCTCATCTCCGGTATATGTTTAAGTAATACTTTCATTGGGTATTAAGATCTGTGTTGCTCTGTGTTTCAGT
>CAMWKC010000027.1 GCA_947174735.1 uncultured Porphyromonadaceae bacterium | reverse complement strand
CTCCTGAAGTGTACTCAATCGAGAGTCCGGGTGCAGCCGGTATGCAGGGTGCACGTCTGTGGCTCTATGAAATAGAACCGGGTAATATCGGTACCAGCAACTGTAACGTACCTTTCTTCCGTCTGGCTGACGCCATGATGATTAAGGCCGAGTGTCTGCTGCGTCTCGGAGGCTATAAGGGTGAGACCGAGCAAGTAGCCGCTGATCTTGTATCGCAGGTGCGCCAGCGTGCTTTTGCCTCGAATCCCGCTAAGGCAATCCGTACTGTAGAACAACTCAAGGGTGGTTCGGTATATGACTACGGACGTCGCTCCACTCACGGTGAGATTGACAATGCTACAGGTGAACTTAACGTGACTGAAGTGTTCGAGACACACGAAGGCGGTGACGACATCATATTAGGCGGTCTGCTTGATGAGCTCGCCTGGGAATTCCCGTACGAACATCACCGTCGTCAGGACCTGATACGCTTCAAACTGACCAACGGCTGTAACGTGTTCAACGGCAAGAGCTGGTTTGATAAGCTTCCCAACACTAACCCGACTGATCATCATCTTGATATATTCCCCATTCTTCGCGATAACCTTCAGGGTAATCCCAACCTGAAGCAGAATCCCGGATACGCATATTAATATAAAAGCCACAGACCAATGAACAAGCATATAACACTCTGCGTATTAGTCGCCGGCGCACTGCTTACGGGTGCTACCTCGTGCGAGCATGATTACGCTGACTCGTCGAAGATACATGTCTACGGACCAGACGAGAATCCGCCGGTTAAGGCTGATCCCGCTGTTACAGCCACCCGGAGCTACGAGATGCAGGCCGGTGATAACGCCCCGGTGACACTTGATGTCTACGACTACGAAGAAATGATACAGGCCGCTTTCGGTGTTTCGGCACAGGAGGTAATAGCTAAACTCGGCAGCGAATATGTTGTGTATCCTATCAATCCCAACCGTAGCGTATGGGTGAAAGCCGACTCCAACACCGGTGATAAATACGGCTGGTATCTGAACAAGAACGCCAATGTGTGCGGCAGTGAAGATGAGAATATATATGGTAAGTTAGTATTCAATGCCGAACAGCACCGTTTTGAGTTCTATCTTGACCCTAATGGCGGCGGTAACGTGCCTATGGAAATGGGTTTCGCCAAAGTGGGACCGAACTACAATACACATGTACGCTTCATCATGTCGGTTACGGCATACGATAAGAGCTATGTATTCCGCGACATAACCATACCGGCAGGCGACTATGCCGCTTATGAATGGGACTGGTCGGACTTTGCTGAGAACATAGAGTACGTATTCGGCATGAACGTAGCTCAGTTCCAGGCTGCTATCGAAGACGGCACGATGGGTACATTTATGATAGACCATGCTACCAACGCCTTTATATGGGACGGTCAGTCAACAGCCAATAACGGCGGTTACTGGTGTGGCGGCGACGGTTCTATAATGGGCTGGGGCGACGGCTGTGTCTACTATATAGAGCCGTGGTTCGACCCTGAATATGACGAGCACTGCTACGGTATAGGCCGTTATCCCGGTGTTCCCTCGGGCGCACAGTACCTTATCAAGTTCGGTGCCGCTCTGCAGGCTGACCACAGCAAGGCGCTGTCTTACATACTCAACGCCACATTCGAGTAATCAATAATACAGAAATTACCTGACAGCAATGAAATCAACACATAATTATATACTGAAAGGTATGGGCTGCCTGATGTTAGGCGCTCTTGCAGCCATGGCCACAGGTTGCTCGGACGACGACATGAGCAAGCGCCACGCCGACTTCGATCCCCGCTATAAGGGTGAGATAGTGCCCGGCGAAGCTGACTTTACTGTCACTGCCGATGCCACAACCATCGACATACCTTTCTCAGCTGATATGGATTGGACAGCCGTCGTGCTTGATGAGGCCGGCGAGACCTGCACATGGGCTTCTATATCGCCTGCCGAGGGCGAAGCCGGTGCCGACTTGCATCTGACGCTGACCGTACAGCCTAACGAAGATATACATAACAGCCGTATAGCGCAGGTGACAATCTCCACTGTCAAAGGCGAGACTATCGTCATCAGTGTCGAACAGGCTTATAAAGTTCTCCTACTCGCCCCCGCAGACATCAAGGACTACGACAAATATCTCTGCCCGGCGGCCTGGAATCCTCACTTCGAAAACGGACCCGAATACATGTTGCGTCATGACGCCTATTATTCATGGCACCGTATGAAGCAGTCTGAACACTTCTTCGTGTTCTGGTCACCTGAATTCGGTGATAATCCCAATGCCGAGAGTGTACCCGCAGCCATGCGTGTCGATATAGATGACCTGTTGGCTAAGGCCGAGCATTTCTTTGATACCAATATCAATAAGTTGCAGATGGCTACGTTGGGTGAGAATAAATCGATGCTTGACGACTACAAGATGGAGATATATCTCATCTATCAGGACGAATGGCTTGCCACCGGTTCAGGTTATGATGACAGCATCGGTGCGTTGTGGGTTAATCCTTCAACATGTCAGCCAGTTGGTTCTACTATCGCACATGAGATAGGCCACTCGTTCCAGTATCAGGTATATGCTGATAAAGTCAATAAACAGGGCTTTGAGAATAATTACAATCACGGCTTCCGTTACGGTTTCGTCAACCGTGACTCCGGCTGCGGTTACTGGGAGCAGTGCGCACAGTGGCAGGCACAACGTGATTATCCGGAGGAACAGCTTGACAGCTATCACTTCCAGGTATGGCTCGACAACTGTCACCGCCATTTCCATAACGAGTGGATGCGTTATGCATCTTACTACTTACAGACTTATTGGGTAAATCGCAGCGGTCTCGACGCTTACGGACGTATCTGGAAAGAGTCTGTATATCCTGAAGATGCTATAATGACCTATACACGTCTTTATAACGGTAACGATTACAGCCAGACACGCGAACAGCTGTTCGACTACGCCATGCGTATGGCTACATTCGATATTGACGGTGTTAAGGAGTATGCACGTGAGGACCATCAGGACCGTTATGACACCAAGATGTATTTCAATTACGTGACAGGTCGTTATCAGATAAGCTACAAGCAGTGTCCGGGTGCTACTGGCTTCAATGTCATAGCACTTGAAGTGCCCGAAGGCGGCGGTGAGGTAACTGTTGATTTCGAAGGTCTGGCAGCAGGCAGTGCTCTCCATGCCAAAGATAAGGGTACTATGGTTGACGGTGACGGCAAGGCTGTAGGCAACACGTCTAACTATAATAACACAGTAGCTGACGGTAACATGGGCTGGCGTTACGGTTTTGTAGCCCGTACGGGTGACCATCGCACATACAGTGAGGCCGGAAAGGACCGCAACGGTCGTCTGACATTCAACGTGCCTGCCGGTACCGACTACCTTTATCTCGTGGTACAGGGTTCACCTGAAGAGTATATAGGTCATGCATGGAATGACAATGAGGCTGACGATGCCCAGTTCCCATACACTATCAGACTCGAAGGTACCGACCTTGCTTATTATGTAGAGGAGGTTGAGCCTGTCTATAATCTTGTGGATGAATATAACATGACTGTCACATACGAGGTGAAACTTTCAGCCCCCGGTCAGTACGGCCGTGGTTCTGTAGACCTTGCCGCACAGCCCGTACTTGACATCTTCGGCATATCGGCCGATGAGTTAGCCGAGCTTATCCATGTGGGTGAGATGCCAGCTGACGGTATAATCTCGCTGCTTGCTGAAAATACCGATGGTTCGCTCAACACTACTGCAAGCGCTAACAACGGTTTCTGGCTTGACGCCGACGGTAACGAAGGCCAGTGGGCAGGCGGTTACACCTTCTTCGAAATTGACGGCACTACCCTTAACTATGGTGACCATCCGGGTCAGATAACCGAGGAAACTACCGGTACCTTCTCAATGCGTCCTATTCTTACCTACATGCACGACGGTAAGGTCTACACATTGAGATATACGATTTCGCTCAACTATTGATAGTCGAAACTGCTACTGAAAATCTAATCCTTAACTTTGTGTAGCAACCGGGGACGGTCTGACGGCCGTCCCCGTGTTTTATCCGATTTGTGGTAATCAATCATATATATAAGTAACCGATAGTATGCGACATAGCTTACTTACTATTGTTCTTGCGGCTGCCCTCGCATTTACAGCGGCGGGTGCGGATTATACAGGCAAGTCGATATATCTGCCGGAAGAACTGGCTGACAATGACTTCAGCGACCCTTCAAGCAAATGGAGTTTCAGCCGTATGGCTGCCACTGACAACATCGTGCTTTTCTGGGCGCCCGGATTCGGCGGCAATATCGGCGATGCACCTCAGCTCGACGGTAACAACATGAATGTGGATATGGCTAATCTGCTTGACAGACTCGAATCATTCTATGATGTGTTTCGTAATGATATGAAGTTTGTTAAGTCCGGCACCAAAGCTGACCGTTACAAAATGATGGTTATGCTTGATTACTCGCTCGAGGGTACTGCCTATGGCGGTGCCTACGATGACGAGATAGGTGCTCTGTGGATTACACCGAACCGTGTACAGGATAAACGCCTCAACTGTATAGCTCATGAATTGGGACATTCGTTCCAGACACAGATAAGTTGTGACGGTGAAGGTGTAGGGTGGGGCGGCGCCGGCTTCTATGAGATGGCTTCACAGTGGATGCTGTGGCAGGTCAATCCTGACTGGCAGACTGACGAGAACTATCATCTCAGTGCCTATCGTGACCTGACGCATAAGGCTTTTCTACATATAGATAATATCTATCATTCGCCATACGTACTTGAAGCATGGGGCGAGCGTCACGGTCTGCCTTTTATTGCCGAGCTTTTCCGTCAGGGGCAGATAGGAGAAGACCCCGTCATGACATATAAACGTCTTACAGGACTTGACCAAAAGGCGTTCTGCGACACGATGTTCACTGACCAGCGACGACAGATAAACTGGGATTTCGAGCGTGTGCGGGCCAATGCCGCACCATACGCCAACCTATGGCACACAGAATTACTTTCGGCCGGTAAAGGAAAATGGCGTCCGGCTCCAGCTAACTGTCCTGAAAATTACGGTTTTAATACCATAGCCTTACAAGTACCTGAAACCGGGAAGAAAGTAACTGTGGATTTTGACGGTCTTGTCGGCGCCAAGAATAAGTCAGGTCTTACTGCTGACGGTTATTATCTGCATAATCCTGCCAAAGCAGGCTGGCGTTACGGTTTTGTTGCTGTGACTTCCGACGGACGTACTCTGTACAGTGATATCGGCTCATCTCCGCACGGACATCTGAGTTACACCGTACCGACCGGTACTACACTTTCACATCTCTGGCTTGTGGTGATGGGTGCTCCAACCGAGCACTGGCGCAACATCGACGGTCCTGATAACCCCGGTGATGCCCAGTGGCCATACGCTGTAGCCTTCAGCGGTACCGAACCAATACGTTAATGACCTATTCCTCTTCCTTTTTTTAAAATATACTATTCAGATTGGAGGTTTATGAGATTCAGAAAAATGCTGCGGACAGTATGTATAGTGCTGGTGATGATGGTGTGTGCCGTGTCTGCTGGTGCACGGCAGATTGCGCCTGGCAGCGATCTGAAATTCCGTCATTACACCACTGAAGAGGGACTGCCCTCTAACTGTATACGCGACATAGTGCAGGACCGTACAGGTTTCGTATGGTTTGCGACTGATGGCGGTCTGGTGCGCTATGACGGCAAACGTTTCCGTACTTTCGAGCCTGTACGCTGTGACGGCGGAGATTGTGGCCGTTATGCCATGAGTTTAGCGGTGTATAAAGATAATATTCTCGTAGGCACTGATAAAGGTCTGCAATTGTATGACGCTGCAACCGAACGACTGACACCTATTATACTTAAGGATAGTCTTGAACGACCGGTACAGATTGAAGGCAATGTGCGCGACGTTTTAGTAGACCGTCGCGGTGACGTATGGCTGTCGGTTGACGGAAGCGGTATCTGCCAGATAAGCAACGGCTGTACAGTGAAGCAACGTTATGAATTTCCGGAGTGTTCGAATTATCTCGCCATGATGCTTGAGGATTCGGCCGGTGAATTGTGGGCCGTCAGCTCACTCGGTAGCGGACTGCTCTATCGCTATGACCGTGGTGCCGGTGTGTTCCGTCCTTTTTCTCTGACTATAGACGGTCGTCCGGTAGACACTTCGGCCTTATGTATATGGCAGGATAACACCGGACGCTACTGGCTTGGTACGTGGAATAACGGTGTGCTTTGTTTCGACGCACGCAACGGACATGCAGTGCGTATGCTCAGCCCGGCACAATGTCCGGGAGCTGAACATATACACTCAATGACTTCGTATGGCGACGGGTATATGCTGATAGGTTCTGACGGAGGTCTCTGCCGTATGAATATGTCGACCGGCGAATGTCATCTGTATGTCAACGATGAACTAAATCCGTACAGTCTTTCCGATCAGTTTATATATCCGTTGCTTACAGACCGTGAAGGAGGAGTGTGGGTAGGTACGTTCTATCGCGGACTGAACTATGTGGTACCCGGAGCCGGACGTTTCAGAGAGTGGCGACCTTCAAGGTTTGTAAACTCTGTGGCAGGACATATTATCTCGGCGTTAGCTGAGGATACCGACGGTTATATATGGATTGGGTCGGACGATGGTGGATTAAGTTCTTATTCACCCGCTACAGGTCATTTCACACATTATGACGTGCTTCATATACAAGATGGTCCTAAAGTAAATATACACTCTCTGTATGCAGACAGGGAACGATTGTGGATAGGTTCGTATGCACGAGGCGCAGGTTATATGGAACATGGAAGCTGGCATCATATTCCTTTAAGTGACAGCGACCGTCATTATAGTACATACGCTATGATGCGCGACTCACGTGGAACGATGTGGGTGTCAGCTACAGAGTGGCTGACACGTTATGATCCTGCCTCAGACTCTCTTGTGAAAGTTCGGGACCTCGGCAGCTGGATAAGCTCAATGGCTGAAGACACACGCGGACGGCTTTGGATATCGACACAGGGGCGCGGTGTTTACTGCTATGACCCGGCTCATGACGAGTGGGTCAACTACCGGCCGGGTGCTGCGGCAGGTTCGTTGTCTCATGCACACGCCAATCAGGTCAAGGTGTCGCGTGACGGCAAGGTGCTTGTAGCTACATTTGACGGACTGAACGTTTTTGACCCGGACAGCAGGAGTTTCAGCCGTATGGCGCTTGAGTTGCCCGTTCAGATGATAGAGGCCTTAGCTGAAGGCGATGACGGCCTGTGGATAGCTACTTCCAAAGGTCTCTCGTGTTTGCGTCCGGACGGGAGGCTTGAAAGTTACGGAGCGGCTGACTGTCTGACAGCTTCACAGTTTCAGCCCGGAGCAGCCCTCGAAAGCATGGACGGTTCGCTGTATTTCGGTAGTGTCACCGGGTTGTGTGCCATAAATCCGCAGGCACCGCTTCCGCCTCCGGCCACACCTGAAATAGCGCTGACAGGCCTCGACATAGCTAACGCCACAGTGAATGTGGGTAGCCGTTGGCTGCCCGTATCGCCCAACCGGCTCGATGAATTAAAACTGAGTGAGTCGGACAACTCATTCAGTCTGTATTTCAGTGTGCTGAGTTATACCAATCCCTCACGTAACCGTATAGAATACAGGCTTGACGGTTTCGACCGCGAATGGATTGAGGCCGGTGAGGAGGGACGCTGCACTTACACCAATCTGCCGCCTGGCGATTACACTTTGTATGTGCGCGGAGTAGGTCAGGGCGGTGGTCCGGTACCTACTCGTTCGCTGAAGGTGACTGTATTACCGGCATGGTATGCTACGATATGGATGAAGATTTTGTATGCTTTGCTTTTCGCCGGATTATGCGGTGTGTTGATTAATCGGGTAATAAGACGTCGTGACCGGCTGCACCGGCGCGAGATAGAACGTATGGCGAGTAATAAGGAGAAGGAAGTGTATCGTTCCAAACTGCGGTTCTTCACCACAGTGGCACATGAGATAAGAACACCGGTGTCACTGATAATAGGTCCGCTTGAGAATGTTACCAAAGCAGCCTCTTCATTAGGTCCGAAGGTGGCTGAAGACCTTGATACAATTGACCGCAACAGTCACAGACTACTCGACCTTGTAAATCAGCTGCTTGACTTTCGTAAAGTTGAACAGGCAGGACGGTTCGACGATTTCCGTGAAGTAGAGCTGACAGCACTTGTGAACGGTGTGGCCGAACGTTTCCGTTCCACAATAGAACATGACGGCGGAAAGTTGGAAGTGATACTACCCGATGCTGAGATACTTGCTACTGTTGACCGTGAGGCTGTAATCAAGATGGTCAGCAATCTTATCAATAATGCCCGTAAATATACACGCGATGTAGTGCGTGTGGAATGTGCCCTTACGGCTGACGGGTCAGGTGTGACGATTGCTGTCACCGATAACGGTATAGGTATAAGCCGTCATAATACCGAGAAAATTTTCAGACCGTTTTATCAGATTTTGGAAACTGTCAACGAATCAAAAGGAGGTACAGGCTTGGGACTGAGTATAGTCAAAGGAGTAGTGGATGCACACGGCGGTACTGTCAAGGTAACATCTACACCCGGCAAAGGAGCTACTTTTACTGTTACGCTGCCTCTTGAACAGGCGGGAACAGGAAATCTTCCGACAGTAAAGGAAACGGTCTCAGCCCGTGTTATATCCGCCGGACAGCCGGAGTATAGAGAGACTTCTGCAGAGCATCCGGTGGCTTCAGATAGACGTCCGACTTTGCTGGTGGCTGACGACAATGAAGAAATGCGACGTTTTATAGCCTCGCATTTCAGAGATAATTATGAAGTAGTCGAGGTTGCTGACGGTGAGGAAGCTATGGATGCACTCGGACGTCACGATGTTGACCTTGTTATATGTGACTGGATGATGCCGCGTCTTGACGGACTGGGTGTGCTGAGCCGCATACGTGCCGATGAGCGTTACAGTCATATACCTGTGATACTGCTTACAGCCAAAACAGATAATGTATCCAAAATCGAAGGTACACGTACAGGCGCCGACGCTTATATTGAAAAGCCTTTCTCTACAGGCTATCTTGAAGCAAGTGTACGTAATCTGCTTGATATGCGTGCTCTCCTGAAACGCCGTTATGCCGAGTCGCCGACTGCTCCGCTGACCGAACTGGCACAGACAGAGGCGGACGATAACTTCCTGCAACGTCTGGAACAGTCGATAGCTGATAATTGCGAACGGCCTGATTTCAGCGTTGATGATGTGGCGGCTCAGATGGGTATGAGCCGTTCGAGTCTTTATGCCAAAATCCGCAATGTGTCGGGTATGACTCCGCGTGAGCTGATACAGATAACGCGTCTGAAGCGCGCTGCCGCACTTTTGGCCGGAGGCCGTTTCACCATAGCTGAGGTCAGCCAGAAGGTGGGCTTTAACAGTGCTTCTTATTTCACACGCTGCTTTCAGAAGCAATTCGGTATAAAGCCTTCCGAATACACGGAACGTTATTCTGCCGGGTGTGCTGTCAGCAGATAAAGTCTGCTATTAGTGCTGGTGATATGTGGGTTTAAATGACGAAAAAAGAGCCTATAGGAGAATTTTATGTTAAAACCGTCCGGAAAGCGGAGAATTTTTGGTCTTCTGAATAGTTATAATAATGTCGGGAGGCGTAGACATCGGTCTTCCGTCCGAGACGGAAGGCTTTTTATCCTTGCGCCATTTAATCCCACAGTAAAAATGAATACTAAATTTATTATAGGATTTCTGCTGTTACTCCCGCTGCTGTTGGGGAGTTGCCGACATAAGGATCTGATTAATGATGCTTCGCCCAATCTGAGAGTCCGACTCGTCTTTGACTGGCAAAATGCTCCTGATGCTGCTCCGGAGTCGATGGCGGCTTATTTTTTCCCTATCGGCACTTCGCTGTCTATAGATTATCAGGGCGAGGCGATACGATTTATATTTTCAGACATAAGCGGCGGTACGATAAGACTGCCGTTCGGTTCTTTTGCAGCTTTAGGTATGAATTCCGACAACACTGACTGGGCTGTTCTTCGTAATGCCGAGGGAGTGGAGTCGTTTGAGATATGTACCGGCGAGGCTGAGGCATTGGCTGTTCTCGGTGTGCCGGTACATTCGCTGCCGCGCAAAGAGGGGAGTACGGAAAGAATGGTGAAAACTCCCGAGATGACATGGGGTTGCCGTACTGACGATATACTGTTGCGGCCGTCGATGACTGATACTGAAAAGGAAATAGTACTCTATCCTGAGGAACGTGTATGTTACTACACGGTAGATATATATAATGTAAAAAATCTTCAGTATCTTACGGGTGAGGAGATTGATGCTTCTCTTTCGGGTATGGCCGAGGGTCATGTCGTAGGAAAGAATCAGGCTTCGGCTACGCAGGCCACAATGAGTGTGGTCATGACTAAGGATTTGAAAGATTCGTCGCTACATTCCGAATTTCTGACATTCGGTGTGCGGCCGGATGCCAGTCCTGACCATATTCTTAAAGTGTACACTATTCTTGAAGATGGCTCAAAGTGGATATATAATGCCGATGTGACAGATCAGGTAGCCAAGGCTCCGGACCCGCAGCATGTGCATATAGTATTGCGCGGGCTTGAATTTCCGCAGCCTATCATCAGCGGAGGTCTTGTGCCTGACGTAGATGAGTGGCAGTCGGTGAATATCGACATTCCAATGTAAGAGTCAGATAACTTATACATAACTATATATGACGGTAAAGAAACTTATTATGGGCGTCGGAGCAGTGGCTGTGACGTCGCTTGTGGCTTGCGGGCCGCAACAACAGCAGTCGGAGAAAAAAGCGGAGACTGCTTCGCTTGAATTTGCTCCGGCAGGTTACAGAACCGATTCACTTGTGATGCCTTCGGGTGATACTGTGGCTTATAGAGGCTACGAAGGAATATTCTATGTGGGTAATGTGGAGGATTCCGTTTATCAGACTCTTAATATCTATGTGCCGGTAGATATGAAGGGCCGTAAGGATAGCGAGGTGCCTATTCTGTTACGCCAGTATGTCGGTGGCTATATGGCTTCTGCAGCCAAGACTCCGTCGGCTACCGATGCCACGGGCCGTGCTTTGCAGGAAGGTTATGTGGTGTGTATTCCGGGTGTGAGAGGTTCAAATTCGGTGGTGAAGCGTGACGGTAAAGAAGTGTATACCGGCATCGCACCTAACGGTCTGCTCGACCTGAAGGCTGTGGTGCGTTATCTGAGGTATAATGACACACGTATCCCCGGCAATTCCGAACGTATCTTCATTGACGGCACAAGTGCCGGCGGTGCGATGTCAGCTTTGATAGGCACGACAGCTAACCGTGAGGAATATAAGCCGTATCTTGAAGCTATGGGTGCAGCCGAGACAAAAGACAATGTGTACGGTGCTATATGTTATTGTCCTATCACTGACCTTAATCATGCTGATATGGAGTATGAATGGTTGTATAACTGTACAAACCACGGTGTGCGTAATCTTGACCCTGAACAGTGCCGTATCTCTGATGAATTGGCGGCTCTCGCACCGGCTTATATCAATTCGCTACAACTTCGCGATGACAAAGGTCAACTGATAACGGCTGATAATTACCGGGATTATCTGAAGACTTTTATTGCTGCCTCGGCACATAAGGCACTTGAGGAAGGTGCGGATATTCCTGACTCTATAGGCATAGTAAGACTGTCGGAGAATCCTTTTGGTGATGATGGTCGTGCGGCGCCTTCGTTTGGCCCGGGTAACTCTGCTCCCGGCGGTCAGCGTCCGAGATTCAATATGTCAACTGATTTTGTGGAGAGTGTAGACCTTGATAAGTATCTGAGTTACGTGGCTTCGGTACAGCCTTTGAAGACGCCGCCCGCTTTCGACCAGATGGGTGTGATTATACCTACACCGTCGCCTGAAAACCGGTTATTTGCTGATGCTGATGGCAATCCTAACAATTTCACCAACTTTTCTCTGGAGCATCGCCTACATAATCCTACCGATACACTGTCTGCCGAAATGGTTAAGCGGGTCTATCTTATGAATCCGATGAATTTTATAGGCGACCGGGTAAGTACCGATGTAGCTCCCAAATGGTATATACGCCATGGTGCCAAAGACCGTGACACTTCATTTCTCGTACCCATCAACTTAGCCACCAAACTGAAAAATGCCGGCTACGATGTCAACTTCTTCTTGCCGTGGAATCGTCCCCATTCCGGCGACTACAACCTCGATGACCTCTTTGCGTGGATAGAAAAGTCAATGAAGTCAACAGCAAACGATTGACACCCGCTACGACGCGATTCATCGACTCCGCAATGAGCCTGTTGCAAAATACCCTATTTGTATGTAGGGACATGCCTTTGGTACTAACCTTTACCCACAAATAGGCGTTTTAGTCCATATAAATTAGAAGGCATATGAAAAGTCAGAGTATCTTTAATGATTTACGATTAGACAAAGAATATGAATCGTTAGTTGAGAGTATGAGTACCCAAGGCAGTGCTGTCATTAATCGTGCATGTCCGGATGCGGCCGACAGAAAGAGGGCCTATCGCTTCATCAACAATGAGAAAGTTACCCTTGAAGCCATTGTGTCGGATATGAGGTCACAGCTGTATGACAATATCAAGGCATTGAAAATAAACGAGATATTAGTTGTACAGGATACAATGGAAGTAGTCCGCGAAAATATCGTCAGTCGTTTGAAGAAGGGAGGCCGTGAGGTGTTGGAATGCCTCCACACTAACAAAGGCATGCGTTCCCATTCAGCTATCGTTATGGATTCATGTACAGGTGTACCCCTGGGGTTGGGTCATTTGCAGATATGGGGACGCTCGCCTAAACCGTTGAGCCGGGTTAGGGAAGAGGACATCAGGGCTGACCGCAAAAGACAGCTTTCCTACTACATTACCGATTCCGAAAGCGGTAAAACCCGTTATAAGTATAACATTCCCGTCGCTGAGCGGGACTCGGAATCATCACGATGGATTGATACCCCGAAAGAGATAAGAGCTTTCCTGGATGAGGACATACATATTATATCTGTTCAGGACAGAGAGGGCGATATGTACCCTTTGCTTACACTTCCATCCGAGCTGAAGAATTTCGACATAGTGGTCAGAGCCGCCAAAAATCGAAAGATACGGCTGCCGGATGGAAGTAAGGCCGGGTTATTTGAATATACAGCGGGAGTTCCTGTAGAAACCACCCGTGAAATCTCCATAAGCAAAGGTCCGCGTAAAGGCAAACGCAAGGCAGAGGTTAACGTAAGATATGGGAAAGTCACCCTCTTACGACCGCATAGTCCGGTATATCTCCAAAAGAGTATTGAACTGTATTTTGTCCGCCTTACGGAAGAAAGCTCATCCGTAAAGGAAGCCGAAAGGATTGACTGGTTGTTACTTACATCGATACCACTGGCAGATGTAAATGATGCGGAGAAGATTGTCAGTATTTACCGCAGACGTTGGTTTATCGAGGACTACCATCGGTTGTTGAAGAAAAAAGGCTTCGCAATAGAGGATATACAGGTTGAGAGTCCGCATGCATTTGAGATAAATCTTGCCGTATGCATCAAGAGCGCTTACCAAACAGCCTTATTGAAAAAAGGCTTTGACAGTGAGGATGACACAGCACCGGTATCGCTTGTATTCACTCAATTGGAATTAAAGATAGTGGATAACCTAAACAAAGAGTTCAATAGTGGAAAGAAAATTTATAAAAACCCTTACCCAAAGGGATCTCTGGCCTGGGCTGCTTGGGCTGTGGCATGCGTAGGCGGATGGTCTGCCATGCCTTCACAACCCAAGCCCGGACTGATAACATTCAAAAGAGGTATTGATAGAATTGAAATGATCTATCAATACCTCTTGAAAATGGGAGCTACTTGTGGGTAAAGGTTAGTGCCTTTGGTATGTTTACATAAGTAATTGATTATTAATTCAAAATAATACCTACCTACCATTACAAATATGATGTCATCGAGTTTTGCAACAGCCTCATTTATGAGAATTTAGTTTTATATTTTCCTGATTCGGTTGAGAAATTACTTCCGAAAGATATGCGTAAATTAAATCTGTATTGGTCTGAAAAAGGTTGACTCAAAATAAGGAAAAATCTAATAAAAGTT
>CAMWKC010000026.1 GCA_947174735.1 uncultured Porphyromonadaceae bacterium | reverse complement strand
GCGCTACTTCACTGCCGAAGGCCGTGACCCAATGGAGACCGAGCTGCGGATACTAGATACTTACTGTAGTGACCACTGCCGTCATACCAACTTTACTACCGATCTGACCGATATAAAAGTAGACGACTCTTTCGCTACAGCCGACCTTGAGGAAAGCTTGCGTCAGTGGCACACGATACGTCGTGAATTAGGACGCGAGAACAAACCTCTCTGCCTGATGGACCTTGCCACAATCGGTGCACGCTACCTGCGCACAAAAGGTCTTCTCGACGACCTTGAACAGAGTGAAGAGAATAATGCTTGCAGTATCTATATTGACGTTGATGTTGACGGCAAAACCGAGAAATGGCTGCTTCAGTTCAAGAACGAAACACACAACCACCCTACTGAAATAGAGCCTTTCGGCGGTGCATCTACATGTCTGGGTGGTGCAATACGCGACCCGCTGTCGGGACGTAGTTATGTATATCAGGCCATGCGTGTCACCGGAGCAGGAGACATTTATAAACCTGTATCGGAAACCCTCGAAGGCAAACTCCCTCAGCGCGTAATATCATTACGTGCCGCAGCCGGTTACTCATCGTATGGCAATCAGATAGGTCTGGCCACAACCCATGTGCGCGAAATATATCACCCTGACTACGTGGCCAAACGTCTTGAGGTAGGTGCTGTGGTAGGTGCTGTCAAGGCCTCGGATGTGCGCCGTGAAAGTCCGGCTCCCGGTGATGTAGTGCTGATGTTCGGCGGACGTACAGGACGTGACGGTATAGGCGGTGCCACCGGTTCGTCAAAAGAACACACTACTTCTTCGCTTGAAGAGTGCGGCAGCGAAGTACAGAAAGGCAACGCTCCCGAAGAGCGCAAGATAGCACGTCTGTTCCGTCGTCCGGAAGTAACACGCCTCATAAAGAAATCAAATGACTTCGGTGCCGGCGGCGTCAGTGTGGCAATAGGCGAGCTGACCGATGGTCTCGACATATATCTGGACCGTGTACCGGTGAAATACTCCGGTCTCAACGCCACTGAGCTTGCTATAAGCGAGAGTCAGGAACGTATGTCGGTAGTAGTCGAGGCCAAAGACATGGAGGAGTTCATGCGTTACTGCCACGAGGAGAATCTCGAAGTGACACACGTAGCCGATGTTACTGACACAGGCCGTATGCGTATGTTCTACGGCGACAAGACTGTGGCAGACCTCAGCCGCGAATTTATCGACTCAGCAGGAGCACGCCACTATGCCGAAGCCACTATCGGCACTATAGAACCACGTGACCCGTTCGAACGCGAGGTGAAAGGCGACACCGTAAAAGAAAAGATACTGACTCTGCTTTCTGACGATAACGTGACTTCACAGAAGGGTCTGATAGAACATTTTGACTCGTCGATAGGTAAGTCCACAGTCCTTATGCCGTTCGGTGGCAAGACACAGGGCACCGAAGTACAGGTATCGGTACAGAAACTGCCTGTAGGTAATCATCATACCGACACAGCCAGTATGATGGCTTTCGGCTTCAATCCTTATCTGATGAGCTGGAGTCCATATCACGGTGCAGCCTACTCGGTAGTGGAGGCTGTGGCCAAAGCTGTGGCCGCCGGAGCTGACTACGAGCGTATGCGTTTCTCATATCAGGAATACTTCGAGCGTATGCACTCGCGCCTGTCGTGGGGTAAGCCTCTTGCTGCTTTGCTTGGCACACTGCGTATGCAGACCGAACTCGGACTCGGTTCGATAGGTGGTAAGGACTCGATGAGCGGCACATTCGCTAATATCAGCGTACCTCCCACACTTATAGCTTTCGGTGTGGCACCGGTAGACAGTAGAAATGTCATCAGTCCGGAATTCAAACAGGCCGACAACTTCATCTATGTGGTACGTCATACACCTCTGCCCTCATTAATGCCTGATACCGACAGTCTGAAAGCCAACTATAAGATGCTGCACCGTCTTATAAGCGAAGGTACTGTCAAAGCAGCTTACGCACCCGGGTTCGGCGGTATGGCTGAAGCGCTGGCAAAGATGAGTTTCGGTAACCGTATCGGAGCTGATGTGCGTCTGAGCGAAGCCGACCTGTTTAATTACGGTAACGGTTCTGTGATAGTGGAGAGTCATGATGTACTCGAGCTGCCAGGTTTCGAGCTTGTAGGCCGCACTACTTCTGACGGATCACTGACTGTAAACGGTGAGAGAATCAGCATTGACGAAGCTTACGAAGCTAACCGTAGTCGTTTCACAGCTGTATATCCTGACCGTACACCCCTGCGCGGCAAAGTAGAGAATGCCACTTCGGGCAGCAACACGACACGTTATGAAGGTGAAGCGAAGGAGCATCCCGTAGTATATCTGCCTGTGTTCCCCGGCACTAACTGTGACTACGACATGACAGCCTCGTTCGAACGCGAAGGTGCTAAGGTCACAACATCGGTGTTCTGTAATCTTACACCGGCCGACATCGAGAAATCAACCGATGACATGGCTGCTCATATCGATGCTTGCGACATATTAGCGATAAGCGGTGGCTTCTCAGCCGGTGATGAGCCTGACGGCAGCGGTAAGTTCATTGCAAGCGTATTGCAGAATGACAAGGTTAAGGCCGCGATAGAACGTTTGCTGGAACGCGGAGGACTTATATTGGGTATCTGCAACGGTTTCCAGGCTTTAGTGAAATCAGGTCTGCTTCCTTTCGGCAAGATAGGCGAACTGACTCCCGACTCTCCTACCTTGTTCCGCAATGACATCAACCGTCACATATCGCAGATAGTAAGCACACGTGTGGGCTCGGTAGCCTCTCCGTGGCTGGAAGGTTTCAGTGTAGGCGACCTACATTCGATAGCTGCTTCACACGGTGAGGGTAAGTTTGTAGCTTCAGCCGAACTTGCCGCACAGTTACGTGCCAACGGTCAGATAGCCTTCCAATATGCCGATGCTGAAGGCGACGCCACTCTCGACTCACCGGCTAATCCCAACGGTTCTACCGAAGCAATCGAAGGCATCATTTCACCCGACGGACGGATACTCGGCAAGATGGGTCATTCGGAACGCTGGGCTGAAGGACTGATGAAGAATATCGCCGGCAATAAGGAACAGAATATATTCCGAAATGCCGTCAACTATTTCAGAAAGAAGTAAAAACAACATATACCCGCAGAGTATCTGCGGATATTCTGCGGGTAAAGAAAAAAGCACAAATGGCAAAGAGTTATGAAGCTTCGGGCGTTAATCTCGAAGCCGGCTACGAGGTAGTAAGCCGCATCAAGAAGCACGTAGCCTTAACCAACCGCCCGGGCTGTATGGGCAATATCGGAGCTTTCGGAGGCATGTTCGACCTCGGTTCTTTAGGCTACCGTCACCCGATACTTGTAAGCGGAACAGATGGTGTCGGCACAAAACTTAAACTGGCTTTCGCTCTTGACAAACATGACACCATCGGCATTGATGCTGTGGCTATGTGTGTCAACGACGTCTTAGCGCAGGGTGCACAGCCGCTGGTATTTCTTGACTATGTAGCCGTAGGAAAGAATCATCCCGAAGTAGTCGAAGCTATCGTGTCAGGTGTGGCTGAAGGTTGCCGTCAGGCTGACTGTGCATTAGTTGGCGGCGAGACAGCTGAAATGCCGGGTATGTACGGCGAGGGTGAATATGACATAGCCGGCTTCACTGTAGGTGCTGTGGAGAAAGAACGTCTCATCGACTGTTCCAAGGTAGCTGAAGGCGATGTACTCATCGGTGTAGCCTCAAGCGGTGTACACAGCAATGGTTTCAGCCTCGTACGCAAAGTGATAGCCGACAATAACCTTGACCTCAACGCCCGTTATGAAGGGACCGGAGATAAAACACTCGGTGAGGTCCTCCTGACTCCGACTAAGATATATGTTAAACCTATACACAAACTTCTTAAAGAAGTAGATGTACACGGTCTGGCTCATATCACCGGAGGCGGCTTCGACGAGAATATACCACGTATATTCAGTGAAGGCTTAGGCTTCGAAATAGAAGAAGGAACATGGGAAATACTGCCTGTGTTCGGCCTGCTGGAACATTACGGTAAAATACCTCATCGTGAGATGTTCAATATCTTCAATATGGGTATCGGTATGGTGATTGCAGTAGCACCTGAAGATGTTGACAGAACACTTGAAATCCTCAAGGCTGCCGGCGAACGTGCTACCGTGATAGGTAAAGTAATAAAGGGCGAAAACGTAATAAAACCGCTCTGATGGACACCCGACACAGAATAGCGGTCATGGCCAGCGGCAACGGCTCGAATTTCGAAGCCATAGCACAGGCTTGTACCGATGGACGTATAAATGCCGAAGTCGTACTGTGCGTGTGCGATTGTCCCGGAGCCGGTGTCATAGAACGTGCCGCACGCTTAGGTGTACCGGTACTCGTGGTAGCTCCGCGTGATTTCGGTTCAAAGGCTGCATACGAAAATATGTTGGCCGACCGACTTGATGCCGAAAAGGTTGAGTTAGTATGCTTAGCAGGTTATATGCGTATAGTCGGCCCGACACTGTTGGACCGTTATGAAGGACGCATCATCAATATACACCCTTCCCTGCTTCCCGCTTTTCCGGGAGCACACGCTATAGCCGATGCCTTAGCTTACGGAGTAAAGGTGTACGGAGTGACGATACACTATGTAGATGCCGGTATCGACAGCGGTCGCATAATAGCTCAGGCAGCAGTACCATACGAAGGAAATGACGCCGATGAACTGGAGCCCATGATACATCATACCGAACACCGGCTCTATGTAGATACCATTAACAGAATACTGAACGACAAGTAGAACAGACAAAATATATGAGAGCTCTTATAAGTGTGAGCGATAAGCGCGGAGTCGTGGATTTCGCCCGTGAACTCAAAAGACTCGGCTGGGATATCATAGCTACAGGCGGTACGATGAAAGCCTTGCGCGATGCCGGTCTTGAAATTATCAATATCAGCGATGTCACAGGCTTTCCGGAGATATGCGAAGGCCGTGTCAAGACACTGCATCCCAAGGTACACGGAGGTTTGTTAGGACGCCGTGACAGTGCCGAGCACATGGCTCAGTTAGCTGAGAACGGCATCGAGACCATCGAAATGGTATGTGTCAACCTCTACCCCTTTGAAGCAACTATTGCCAAAGAGGGAGTGACTATGGAAGAGGCAGTGGAAAATATTGATATAGGAGGTCCGTCGATGCTGCGTTCGGCTGCCAAGAATTTCCGCGATGTGACGGTAGTCTGTGACCCCGATGATTATGGTCGTGTACTTGACGAACTGCGTACCGAAGGTCATACAAGCGAAGCCACACGTCTGCAACTGTCGGCTAAGGCGTATACTCATACAGCGGAATACGATAGCCACATAGCCACATATATGCGTCGTGCTGCCGGTCTGGACGAAAAACTGTTCCTGACCTTCGATATCAAGCAGACATTGCGTTATGGCGAGAATCCTCACCAGAAAGCAGCTTTCTACCGTGCCGGTGAGGAAGTTCCGTATTCAGTGGCCTTTGCCCGTCAGCTCGGCGGTAAGGAGCTTTCATATAACAATATTCAGGATGCTAACGCAGCCCTCAGCATTGTGCGTGAGTTTGACGCACCTTTCTGCGTAGGCCTGAAACACATGAATCCCTGCGGTGCCGCTATCGGTGCGGATCTGCGTGAGGCATGGACCAAAGCATACGAGGCTGATAAAGTCAGTATCTACGGTGGCATCGTAGCTATGAACCGCCCTCTTACAGGAGAAGTTGCCGAACTGATGAAGCCTATCTTCCTCGAAATCGTAATGGCACCGTCGTTTGAACCGGAAGCTCTTGAGATACTCGGAAAGAAGAAAAATCTGCGCCTGTTGGAAGTCAATATGGACGATGCCCGTAAGCCACAGCTTCAGTATGTAGGCGTAACCGGTGGTCTGCTTGTACAGGATAGCGACGTTGAGACTAAAGAAGTGACAGCCGATATGTGCGTCACAGAGGCTAAACCTGATGAGGCACAGCTGCGCGACATGAATTTCGGCTGGAAAGTGGTGAAGCATGTCAAATCAAATGCCATTGTGGTTGTGAAAGACGGTGCCACAGTCGGTGTCGGAGCCGGACAGATGAATCGTGTCGGCTCTGCTGAGATAGCACTCGAACAGGCTAAGGCCGCCGGTGTCACCGAAGGTCTTGTATTGGCTTCAGACGGCTTCCTGCCTTTTGGCGATACTGTCGAATTGGCTGCCCGTTACGGTGTAACTGCTATAGTACAGCCCGGCGGAAGCATACGTGACGAAGACTCCGTAAAGACAGCCAATGAAAAAGGTATTGTTATGCTTTTCACAGGTATGCGTCACTTTAAACACTGATAAGCATTATGGCAGCAGATAAGAAAGTAATGGTAGTAGGCAGCGGCGGACGCTGTCATGCCATAGTTGATGCGCTGTCGCGTTCACCGCAGGTAACGAAAATATACTGTGCTCCCGGTAATGCCGGTATAGCGGAACAGGCCGAGTGTGTTCCTATAGGTGTCACCAACATAGACGCTCTCGTAGGTTTTGCCCGTGACAACGGTATAGATATGACAATAGTCGGTCCGGAGGCTTCGTTAGCTGAGGGGATTGCTGACCGTTTCGAAGCTGAGGGACTGAAGATATTTGGTCCGACTAAGAAGGCCGCACGTATAGAGAGCAGTAAAGAGTATGCCAAACAGCTTATGGAGCGCCACAACATACCGACTGCAGGCTACAAAGCATTTGATAACTACGACGAGGCGTGGGAATATGTCAAATCACGTCCTCTGCCCGCAGTGGTAAAATATGACGGTCTGGCAGCCGGTAAAGGTGTTGTGGTCGCCACTACATACATGGAGGCTGAAGCAGCTCTGCGCGATATGCTTCT
This sequence comes from uncultured Porphyromonadaceae bacterium, assembly GCA_947174735.1. Classification (GTDB taxonomy): domain Bacteria; phylum Bacteroidota; class Bacteroidia; order Bacteroidales; family Muribaculaceae; genus Lepagella. The sequence continues at coordinate 7,361 of CAMWKC010000026.1, read as the reverse complement.
CGATTCTGCTTTCGGTGACGGTAGAGTGGTGATAGAAGACTTCCTTGACGGACCGGAATTTTCGTTTATGTGTGTGGTATCAGGACGCAAGGTTTATCCGTTGGCAGTGGCACAGGACCATAAACGTGCATACGATGGTGACAAGGGTCCGAATACCGGCGGTATGGGTGCTTACTCACCGGTGCCGTTTGTTACCGAAGAGGTGCGTCAGACAGCACTTCACGATATAATGCAGCGTACAGCCGATGCTCTGGCTGATGAAGGTGTGCCTTTTAAGGGTGTGCTCTACGGAGGTCTGGTACTGACGGATGAAGGTCCGAAAGTAATTGAATTCAATGCCCGCTTCGGTGACCCGGAGACAGAAGTTGTACTTCCGCGTCTGGAAAGTGACATATACGAACTCTTTGATGCCGCTTGTGAAGGACGTGACTGTCCGACACAGTGGAGTGACGATGCCTGCTTGGGTATTGTCATGGCTTCAGAAGGTTATCCCGGCAGCTATCCGAAAGGCACTGTAATCGAAGGGCTCGATAAAGTCGGCTGTAAGGTTTACCACATGGGTACAGCTCGTAAGGACGGTAAGATTGTGACTGCCGGAGGCCGTGTGCTGATGATAGTAGGCCGGGGTTCGGATTTACCTGAGGCACGTATGGATGCCCTTGAAGGTGTGAAGCTTGTAGAATGTGCCACACTGTTCAACCGTACAGATATAGGACATCAGGCGGTAGAAATAGAAAAATAATCAACGAAAGTAACAGAACAATATGATAATAAGTGGAAAAGACCTGGCGAAGCGCATCAAGAGCGATATAGCCGCTCAGGTACCCGGCCTGACTGAGAAATACGGCCGTGCTCCTCATTTAGTAGTGATACTGGTAGGTGAGGACCCTGGCAGTGTATCGTATGTGACAGGTAAGGCACGCGACTGCGAAGAGGTAGGTTTCAAAAACACCACACTGCGTTATCCCGATACTATAAGCGAGGAGGAACTTCTCGATGTGGTACGACAACTCAATGATGACGATGATGTAGACGGAGTGCTTGTACAGTTGCCGTTGCCTAAACACATCTCTGAAGCGAAGGTTATCGAGACAATAGCCAAAGAAAAAGATGTCGATGGTTTTCATCCTCTCAATGTAGCGGCTCTTTGGCAGAAACAACCTTGTTTGCTGCCGTGTACGCCTAAGGGTATAATACGTATGCTTGACGAGGCCGGAGTAGATATAGAAGGCAAAAACGCTGTGGTTATAGGCCGCAGTAATATTGTGGGACTGCCCGTGTCAAAGCTTCTGCTTGACCGCAACGCTACAGTGACAATAACTCATAGCCGCACACGTAATCTCGGTGACGTTACAAGCAAGGCCGATATACTGGTAGTCGCTATAGGGCGTCCGAAATTCGTGACTGCCGATATGGTAGGCGAAGGAGCGGCTGTTATCGACGTAGGTGTTAACCGTGACCCTGAGACAGGGAAACTCTGCGGAGATGTGGATTATGAGGCCTGCAAGGACAAGGCTTCGGTCATAACACCGGTGCCCGGCGGCGTAGGACCGATGACCCGCGCCTGCCTCATGGAGAATACCCTGGAATGTTATCTCAACAAATTCGCCAACAAATAAACAGAAACTACCTGACTATATCATGATAGAAAGATACGGAAGAGACGTGATGCGCCGCGTCTGGACTGAACAGAATAAATTTGACGCCTACCTAAAGGTAGAGCTTCTTGCTGCCGAAGCATGGCGTGAGTTAGGTGTGGTGCCTCCTGAAGACATTGAGAAACTTAACGCCAATGCTACCTTCGACATAGCCCGTATAAAGGAGATTGAGGAGCAGACACGCCACGATATAGTGGCCTTCACACGCGCTGTGAGCGAAAGTCTCGGTGAGGAACGTAAGTGGGTACACTACGGCCTGACCAGTACCGATGTGGTAGACACAGCCAACGGCTATCTTTTCAAACAGGCCGACGAAATAATCAAAGATGATCTGCATCGCTTTGCCGATATGCTGAAGCGTCAGGCACGCAAATACAAATATACTCCCTGCATAGGCCGTACACATGGTATACATGCCGATATAACCTCGTTCGGACTGAAGTGGGTATTGTGGCATGAGGAAATGTGCCGCAACATAGAACGCTTTGACCGTGCCGCAAGCGGTGTCGAGGTAGGTAAGATAAGCGGTGCTGTAGGTAATTTCGCCAATATACCCCCGTTCGTACAGGACTATGTATGTGAGCATCTCGGCATAAATAGTGCCAATATATCGACACAGGTCATACAGCGTGACCGTCATGCCTACTATTTAGCTACCATAGCTCTTATAGGCGCTACTATCGAACAGATGGCTATGGAGGTACGCAATCTTCAGCGCACCGAAGTACATGAGGTTGAGGAAGCCTTCGGTAAAGGCCAGAAAGGTTCGAGCGCAATGCCACATAAGCGTAACCCTATCAGCAGTGAGAATATGTGCGGCTGTGCCCGTGTGCTGCGCGGATATATGGCTACTGCTTACGAGAATGTAGCTCTTTGGCACGAGCGTGATATTTCACACTCGGCTACCGAACGTATCATCATGCCCGATGCCACAATTCTCCTCGACTATATGCTTAATCGCATGATGGGAATACTTGAAAATCTTGTGGTCTTCGAAGACCGTATGAAGCAGAATATCTACATGACCAACGGTGTTATTTTTGCCCAGCGTGTCATGAATGCTCTTATAGGTAAAGGCTTCGCTCGTGAGAAAGCATACGATACGGTACAGCCTATAGCTATGAAGGCAATGAGTACGGGAGCTTCGTATCAGGACCTGTTACGTCAGAACGAGGTCGTAATGTCGGCTCTTACTCCCGAGGAACTTGATGCCTGCTTCACACTCGACTACTACATGAAGAATGTGGACTACATATACAAACGCAATAAAATAGAGGAGGACTGATTATGTCAGAACGTTTAGTCGTCATCGGCTCGCAATGGGGCGATGAGGGTAAAGGTAAGATAACCGACTACTTCGCATGTCGTGCCGACATGGTAGTACGCTATCAGGGCGGTAACAACGCCGGTCATACCGTTGTGTTTGACGGTAATAAGTATGCTCTGCAGAGCATACCGTCGGGTATCTTCAACCCTAAGACAGTAAACATTATGGGCAACGGCATGGTCATAAATCCCGTATCAGTCGAAGCTGAGCTGAAACGTCTGCATGAACAGGGTGTCACTGACTATCAGCTTTATATCTCAGACCGTGCCGCTATGGTAATGCCCTGGCACGCCGACCTTGACGGCGCATACGAGGCTATGAAAGCCGGTAAACTAATCGGTACAACCAAGAAAGGTATAGGTCCGGCTTATACTGACAAATATAGCCGTATCGGCCTGCGTATGGGCGATCTTCTCGAACCCGAATACTTCGCCGAGCGTCTGCGTGGAGCTCTTGAGCAGAAGAACCTCGAACTTCGGGCTCTCGGCCTGAAGGAATATGATTTTGACGAAGTGTATAAGCAGTATATGGATATAGCCGGCCGTATAGGTCACATGATATGCGATACTTCGGACATGGTGAACAAGGCTCTTGAAAGCGATAAGAAAGTGCTCTTTGAGGGTGCGCAGGGTATGATGCTCTGTATCGACCACGGCACATATCCATACGTCACTTCTTCTACTCCATCGGCTGCCAGTGTACCTGTCGGCGCAGGTGTGGCGCCGAAGTGGATAGACAATGTGCTCGGAGTTGCCAAATCTTATTGTACCCGTGTAGGTGAAGGGCCGTTCCCGACTGAGCTTTTCGACCAGCGTGCACACGACATACGTGAGCGCGGACATGAATACGGTACTGTCACAGGACGTCCTCGCCGTGTGGGTTGGTTTGATGCTGTCGTAGCCCGTTATACCAGCCGTCTGGCCGGTATAAACTATTGGGCGTTGATGCTGTTTGATGTGCTGTCCGGACTGGATAAGGTGTGCATCTGTGTTGGTTACGAATGTGATGGCAAGATACTCGAGACACCACCGTCGACTATAAGCAAATTGGCCAAGTGCAAGCCGGTGCTTATTGAGATGGAAGGTTGGAATGAGGATGTCAGCGCGGCTCGTAGCTTCGACGAACTCCCTGAGGCAGCCAAAGCGTACGTGCGTAAGATAGAGGAGGTCACCGGAGTGCCTGTAGGTATAATCTCTGTAGGTCCTGACCGTCAGCAGACTATAATAGTAGACGAGAAACTGAAAAACTTCTAATAAACAATAGCCATCACAATGTCTTTTATCGAAGAAAAAATAGCACAGGAAGGTGTTACCTTTGACGATGTGCTGCTGATTCCGGCTTATTCGGAGGTTATTCCGAGCCACGTAAAGACCGCGACGCGCTTCTCGCGTAATATCGGCCTTAACATTCCTATCGTGTCGGCCGCCATGGACACGGTCACTGAGTATGAGATGGCTATTGCCATAGCCCGCCAAGGTGGTATAGGTGTTATTCACAAGAATATGTCTATCGAAGCCCAGGCTGCACAGGTGCGCAAGGTAAAACGCGCCGAAAGCGGTATGATTTTTGATCCGGTGACAATAACCGGTGAGGAAACCGTCGGCGATGCCTTGCGTCTTATGAAGGAGAACCATATCGGCGGCATACCTGTGGTTGATGCCGAGCGCCATCTGGTGGGTATTGTCACTAATCGTGATCTGCGCTTCCAGACCGATATGAATCTTCCTATCTCGGAGGTCATGACCAAGGACAATCTTGTGACTACCACTTCGCCTGACCTTACCGAGGCTGCCGGCATACTGTTACGTCATAAGATTGAAAAACTGCCGGTAGTTGATGCTGAAGGCAAACTGGCCGGTCTCATCACTTATCGTGATATAACAAAAATAAAGGATTATCCCGAAGCTTGTAAGGACGAAAAGGGTCGTCTGCGTGTGGCTGCCGGTGTCGGTGTGACAAGTGATACTCTGAAGCGTGTCGAGGCTCTTGTCGAGGCCGGTGTTGATGCTATAGTCATAGATACGGCTCACGGTCATTCGGCAAATGTGGTTAATACTCTTAAGGCTGTCAAAGAAGCTTTCCCGCAGATTGATGTGCTTGTAGGCAATATTGCTACTGCTGAGGCAGCTGAATATCTGATTAAGGCCGGTGCCGACGGTATTAAGGTAGGTATCGGTCCGGGTTCTATATGTACTACCCGTATTGTAGCCGGTGTGGGTGTACCTCAGCTAACAGCTATCTTCGATGCTGCCAAGGTTGCACATGCACACGGCGTACCTGTTATAGCCGACGGAGGTCTGCGCTATTCGGGTGATGTGGTCAAGGCTCTTGCCGCCGGCGGTGACGCTGTGATGATGGGGTCGATGCTGGCCGGTGTCGAGGAGTCACCGGGTGAGACTATAATATATAATGGCCGTAAGTTCAAAGCTTATCGTGGTATGGGTTCGATAGAGGCTATGCAGGCCGGTTCGAAAGACCGTTATTTCCAGTCCGAACAGACCGATTCAAGTAAATTTGTACCTGAAGGCATTGTGGCCCGTGTACCTTATAAGGGAACGCTCAGTGAAACTGTCTATCAGCTTATCGGCGGTCTGCGTTCAGGCATGGGATATTGCGGTGCTAAGGATATAGATGCCCTGCACAATGCCAAATTCGTGCGTATTACTTCGGCCGGTGTTGCCGAGAATCACCCTCATGACGTGACCATCACTAAAGAGGCTCCTAACTACACACGCGGCGAGTGAGTCACTGGTAACTGCTCGCGCAATAAACACGATATATGCAAAAAATACTTATAATAGATTTTGGTTCACAGTACACTCAGCTTATAGCACGTCGTGTGCGCGAGCTTAATGTGTATTGTGAGATACATCCCTACAACAAGATACCGGTTATTGATGAAGATGTACGTGGTGTCATACTGTCGGGTAGTCCCTACTCGGTACGTGATGCTGAGGCTCCCAAGCCTGATATAAGCCATATCAAAGGTCATCTGCCTTTGCTTGGTGTCTGCTACGGTGCTCAGCTTCTCGCTATGGAGTATGGCGGTGAAGTTCATGGTGCTCCGAGCCGTGAGTATGGCCGTGCCATGCTGACGGTAGTTGCCCCCGAGGACCCGTTGATGAAAGACGTGCCTTCACCTACACAGGTGTGGATGTCGCATGGTGATACGATTACCTCTGTTCCGGCTAACTACGAGATAATAGGTAGTACCGACAATGTGCGTGTAGCTGCTTATCATATAGCCGGAGAACTGACATGGGGCATACAGTTCCATCCCGAGGTTTATCATTCAACTGACGGTACACAGCTGCTTTCCAATTTTGTATTGGGTATCTGTGGTTGTGATGGTTCTTGGAGTCCCGCATCGTTTATCGAGACGACTGTAGCCGAACTGAAGGCTAAGTTAGGTGACGACCGTGTGATACTCGGTCTGTCAGGTGGTGTTGATTCGTCGGTAGCTGCCGTACTTCTGAACCGTGCTATAGGCGACCATCTGACCTGTATCTTTGTTAACAACGGTCTGCTGCGCAAGAACGAGTTTAACGATGTGTTAGCTTCCTACAAGGATATGGGCCTTAACGTAATAGGCGTCGATGCTTCAGAGCGTTTCTATGCTGACCTTAAAGGAGTAACTGATCCTGAGCAGAAGCGTAAGATTATAGGCCGTGACTTCGTCGAGGTGTTCAACGAGAAAGCCCAGAAGATAGAGGGTGCCCGCTGGTTAGCACAAGGCACTATCTATCCTGATGTTATAGAGTCGGTATCTGTCAACGGTCCTTCGGCTACTATCAAGTCGCATCACAACGTCGGTGGTCTGCCTGAGAAGATGAATCTGAAGATTGTTGAACCGCTGCGTCTGCTCTTCAAGGATGAGGTGCGTCGTGTTGGCCGCGCCTTAGGCATTGACCCGGCTTTGTTAGGACGTCACCCCTTCCCGGGCCCTGGTTTAGGCATCCGTATACTCGGTGAAGTGACTGCCGAAAAAGTACGTGTGTTGCAGGAAGCCGACAAGATATTCATTGACGGTCTGCGTCGTGAAGGTCTCTACGACAAAGTATGGCAGGCAGGTGTGATGTTATTACCAGTCCAGAGTGTAGGCGTTATGGGTGACGAACGTACCTACGAAAGCTGCTGCGCTCTGCGTGCCGTTATCTCTACTGACGGTATGACAGCCGACTGGGTACATCTACCCTACGAATTCCTTGCCAACGTCAGCAACGAAATCATCAACAAGGTACGCGGCATCAACCGCGTAGTCTACGATATTTCGTCGAAACCACCAGCCACAATCGAGTGGGAATAATCTATATTGCTGAAATTAAAGATGCTGAGTCAAAACGAGACGATTCGTTTTGACTCAGCATCTTTAATTT
>CAMWKC010000025.1 GCA_947174735.1 uncultured Porphyromonadaceae bacterium | reverse complement strand
CGCCCTCCTCACAATATACGCATCCAAAAAAACGACGCCGCACATATTTGTGGTTACACGATTTATTTTAATAGTTTTCGGGGCGAAGCTCGAAGTATGCTTCAGGATGTGCGCATACGGGACAGACTTTAGGAGCTGACTTGCCTACATGGATATGGCCACACTCGCGGCACATCCACATACGGTCGCCCTCCCGCGAGAAAACCAATCCCTCCTCTACGTTCTTAAGCAGTGTGCGATAGCGTTCCATATGTTCGCGCTCAATCGCGCCAACCTGTTCGAACTTGCGGGCAATTTCTTCGAAACCCTCTTCGCGGGCCACCTTGGCAAATTCTACATACATATCTTCCCATTCATATTCCTCACCGGCTGCAGCATCAGCAAGGTTGATTGTGGTGGTGGGGACATCGCCGCCATGGAGCAGCTTGAACCAAATCTTGGCGTGGGTATGCTCATTATGGGCGGTTTCGGTAAAGATTGCGCCTATCTGCTGATAGCCGTCTTTCGCTGCCTTCTTGGCATAGAAAGAATATTTAATACTTGCCTGTGACTCACCGGCAAAAGCCAGTTTCAGGCACTCTTCGGTGCGGGTTCCTTTAAGATCTTTCATAAAAAAAGTTGAATTATTTTATCGTTTCTGTTGTAAAAACACTCAATCGGCAGAAAAAGTTCACCACATACGCAAAAAAAAATCACCGACTCTCCATCGGAAGTCGGTGACCAAGATTTTAAGGCTTTGCTTTGGTCGGGGTGACAAGATTCGAACTTGCGACCACACGCCCCCCAGACGCGTACTCTAAACCGGGCTGAGCTACACCCCGAGTGACAAAGCTTCATCAAGACCAACCAGTATTAATTGAGGGGAAAAAATAATCTTCTTTAAAGAAGAATACTCATAACAGCCTATGCTATCCAATACTTACATCACCTTGCTAAAGCTTTAGTGACAGGGGCTCTTGATTAAAGCGATGCAAAGTTACGACTTTTTATTGATATGCACCAAATTTTCGATATACTTTTTTTCAACTTTTTTCATTTCAAACAGTCAAATAGCTAGTAATCAAATAAATACTTTCTATTAATATAAAGCTATCGAATAAAATTTCTCAGATAGTATAAAAACCGAAATAATTTTCTATTGCTTCCAGAACTTTCTGAAAGGAAATAATGTTATAAAGACAAAGAATCATTTTCATGATGTTAGGTTAGTTAGAAAGTATTATGGAAAACACAACAAGGCGCCGATCCGTGAGGACAGGCGCCTTAGGCATTTATTATAGAGCTGTACAAGAAATTTGAATAGTCAAACAGAGAGTTATAGATAAAAACTAAAATTGATTTATAAATCAATTTATCTTAATTTCTCTATACTAAATTTGTATTTACAGACGTTTATTTACTACTTCAGATGATAACATCACCTTATGGAGATAGTAAAAATATATGTCCCCAATCTTTATGCTATCCGTTATAACGGAGATAAATTAAACATATACAAACTTGTATATGAGCGTCTCACTGATGCAGATTATCTTCAACAATTCTTTGATACGTTTAAAGACCGTATCAGTAAGCATATAGTCAGTTCACTCGGATATCCACGAGAAGAAACAGAAGAATATATTTCAGAGGTACATGACCGAATGATAGATATTGTTGAAGAAATCCAAAAAATATGTTGTGATATAAGAAACGGAAAAGCAAAAGATTTCGGTACAATGTTCGAACCTCATAGCAGACAAGACCTCCGTCAATTACCAGCTGGAGGTGGATCGAGCACTAAGTATGCCTTATCTTATCTACCGGTAAAATGCTGGGGATCCGGACGCAAACCGTCTCTTGTAAGAGTTTACGCAATAGAATTAGCTCTTGATTGTTATATCATCATCTACGGAGGTATCAAAATAGATCTTGATACAAACTGTTGTCCTACATTTGATAGAAACGGCAATGAAACAACTCTTGAGAATGAATTATATAACAGAGTTACATCGGTGGCTCGTTTTCTTACAGAGAAAGGTATAATAGATAAAGAAGGCTTAACCCAATATATGGATGAGGATTATGAGGACAGATAAAACAAAATTATATGAAACTGCTGTTGAGGAAAACCTTGATGAACAAATCCTCTCAGCCGATATAAATACGAATCGTAGCTTATATAAGGCTTCGATGAAGATTGCTATGAAGATTAAACGTGCTCTCCGTACGATTAACATGAGTCAACTTCAACTCGCACATAAGATGGGAATGGATCCGGCTACTCTCAGCCGCTGTCTCAGCGGCAAAGCCAATATGGAACTCAGAACTCTTGTAAAATTTGAAGAAGTATTGGGAATTACTATTATAGACCGCTCAATATCTCCTTACTCTAAAAGCAAACAAGATATAGCGCCTTCATTCCACATTAAAATATTTATCTCTACAAGCGAATTGCCAAATACTACAAAACAGACAAGTCGCCCGTTACTTTCCGATAGGGCATATAACAGACCCTCAACAGACCCGGTATATAAAGAGCAACAACAAGTATCTAAGGAGACTTTCTATGCACCTACATGGAGCTAAGCCAGTCTACTGAATAAAAACGTATGTAAATATGAATAAGACAATCGGATACAGAATACTTAATATACGGACAATCCAGTTTGCCACATTTGACTCTTCATTCGATCCGTTAGAAACAGAATTAAGAATAGATACCTCCTGTTCTTATAAAGTAAATCCAGAAAAGAGATATTTTATATGTGAAATAGCTACAGACTTTCTCCAAAAAGATATACCTATAATCAGGATTGCCACTCAAGCTACTTTTGAGCTAAATGAAGAGGGTTTCAGCCAATTCACGGACGATAAAGAGTTTATCATGCCTGATGAATCTGTACGATATTTTACCTCGATACTGTACGGTGCAACTCGTGGTATTCTGGTATGCAAATTGGAAGGAACCGAATTCCGTAAATTTATTCTACCTCCGGTCAATCTGACAGAAACTATTGACCATCCTCTTCACATTGATATGAAATTTTAATTTCTGACTGTTACAAGTCTAATATTTCATCATTTAGAATCGGGACGTGAGCCTTTACGAGTGATTGGTATTTCGATGCGGAAGGTAGTGCCACGACCCAGTTCGGATTCCTTGACGAAGATGCGACCGCCATGGTATTCCTCGATTATGCGTTTGACGAGGGTAAGGCCAAGACCCCAGCCGCGTTTCTTGGTAGTGTAGCCGGGATTGAAGACCGTCTTGAAGTTTTTACGGGCAATACCTTTACCGGTATCGCGTACTTCTATCCATACTTTATCACGGTCGGTACCTGTTGTTATATCGAGCTGACCGGAGCCTTCCATAGCATCAACCGCGTTCTTAGTAAGGTTTTCCATTACCCATTCAAACAACGGTCGCGATAGCCAGACACCATGGTCATCGTCACTGAGGTGCATGTTAACAGTTACCTTACCGGATATGCGACTCTTCATATAGTCGAGCGAACGGCTGACTGTTTCGTTCAGATATTCAAGTTGCAGTTCGGGAACAGACCCTATTTTGGAGAAACGGTCGGCAATAACTGAAAGGCGACGTACATCTTTGTCTATTTCAGTCGTTACCTCCTTCTCTGTACCGGTTGATTCCAGATATTCAGTCCAAGCCATGAGTGACGAAATAGGCGTACCAAGCTGGTGAGCTGTCTCCTTAGACAGACCTACCCACACACGATTCTGTTCTGCACGCTTGGTATAGACGACAGCTAAATAGATAATGACAGCAAGTATTACCATCACTATAATCTGTATATAGGGATAAAGACTCAGACTGCGCAGTAATAGCGAATCCTCATAGTAAATATACTGATAAGCATTGGTATAAATTTCTACCTCTATAAAGTGCGGATTAACCAGAGCCATCTCATGAAGCGGAGTGTCACCACCGGCACTCTTGAGACGTGTCAGCAGATAAGTACGGTTACGCTCCGAGAGTTCTTCAAAAGTAGGATTTTCCTCTTCTTCAGGCTGAGGCAGACGGAAATTACGAAAGTCAATAATATTGAAATCGGCATCAGACACCAGTACCGGAATAGAATTATTCTGGCTTATAATAGCTAAAAGAAATTCGAAATCCGTATCTACTTCAGCCTGTGCAAGACGTTCGGTAGCCTGAGCCCATATATTCATGCGTTCGCGTTCTTGCTGAGCCAGTTCTTTGACAAGATTATTTGAGATAAGCAGAAAGACTATTATAGCTATGGCGGAAATAGCGAGAAATATGTATTTGCCGGTACGTTGGCGTTCGTAAATGCTGCGCATATTCTGAAGTTAGAAAAATATATCGGTTACAGACAGAGTCAGTGTCTTGCCATATCGTCAAGAATAAAACGTGGTACAGAGTCAGCAGTATTAGGACCTATAACTATATCAGCTACCTCTATCACTTCAGGCACAGCGTTAGCCACGGCTACCGCCACATCTGCTGCTTTAAGCATAGGAATATCATTGACATTATCGCCGAAAGCCACTATTCTCGTAGCACCGCACTGCCGAGCCACATCATGTATGGCTCCGGCTTTCGACACACCCGGAGCAAAAACCTCCATAAGTGCAGTATCACTTCCGGATTTTTCATGATAAAACACAGGATTACAGCCGTTATCATAACGCAGCTGTTCATATACAGGTGCAACTTCGTCTGTAGGACGCAGAGCAAATAACAGCAACACCTCACCTAAAGTGTAGGGAGGCATCGATACACCTGACGAAGGCACATGAAAGCATTTGAAAGGAGTATGCAGACGTTCGGCCATAAAAGCACGCTCAGAATCGGTAAGAGGACCGGTATGATAGACATGCAGCACATCATCACGCAACGTATATACAAATACCGGAAGATTCATACGGTCGCAAAGGGCGATTATGCGTTCGGCATTACCCGTTGTAAGCGAATGTACATCTGAATAAGTACGTGTATCGCGACACCACGTAGCCGTACCGGTCATGACAATGGCCGGTAGACGCATACTGACATCAGCAAGCAACGGCGCCACTGTAGCCGGTGTACGTGCAGTAGCAACCGTAAACAGGGCACCTTTTTCGATAGCTTTGTTAAGCAGAACACATGAAGCCGGTGACACACGACTGTCATTCCCCAAGAGCGTACCGTCAAGGTCGCTCACATAAAGTGTTCTGACCGTCTCTGCCACACTCATGAGCGTTTAGGTTTAATCATAACATATTCAGCATCGCTGACCTGACTCTCATGATAAATCTGCTGACGTCCGGAATTATCCTCGCCTATCACAGTAGCTGAAGAATAGTCACGAATCTCGACAAATTCCACGTCTACGGCATATTCTTTAGGTATCAGAGGCTCGCGTCCTGAACGGCGCTGCTGCTGACGGCGACGGCGTTCGCCGGTATCATAAAACCATTCGCCTCGGGTATCGTGCGTCTCAGCATTCTCTTTCTTCTGGCTACGCTCCTGTTTGGAACGTGGTGGCATGCCGGCGGCACGACGTATGTAATCTTCAGTCTTGCGAGCCACATAGCGCTGCACAGCCGGCTGTATCAGACGCCATATCACAGGCCAAAGCAGCCAAAGGGCCACAAGGATAATAATTATGAGAAGTAATGTATGCATATTCAACGTCGGGCTTTCGTCACTTTATCATAGGATTACAGCGACGTAAAGCCTGTTTAGTTCATATTTTTATATAATTGATAACGGCAAGTTTCGTGCCAATCGTATATAGCCCCGGAGTAGTACGACAGCTGTCGTAAACAGTCGGAATTATTGGCCCGACTGCGGCCGTGCAGTCAACGACAGACCCACATAGAAGATTATGAGCCAAAGTAGTCCGCTCCACCCCAGACAAAACACCAGTATTACAGCGGATATTATCAGTAACCAGCGGCGGGCATTACCAGCCCATCCCCACGTCTTAAACTTAAGCGAGAATAACGGCACTTCGCTCACCATAAGCCAAGACTCAAGGAGTACAAGAGGTATGAACCAGTACCACTGACACAGAAAATCTACCTGCTGCTGGCGTACAAGGGCAACAAAACCTATCCAAAATATTGCGTTGGCCGGAATGGGAAGACCAATAAACGAAGTGGTTTGACGGGTATCAATATTAAATTTAGCCAGACGCAGAGCCCCGGCCACCGGTATTATGACGGCAAGCCATTTGAGCCACGGCAGCGTCTCGTTAGCTTCCATACAGTTGAAAAGAAGAATAGCCGGAGCTACTCCGAAACTGACAAGATCACAGAGCGAATCGAGTTCTTTGCCCATATCTGAATAAGCATGCAGCAGACGGGCTACAAAACCGTCAAGAAAATCGGCTACGGCAGCTATACAGATAAAAATAAATCCCCACTGCCAGGCTGGAAGTCCGGCCATGGGTGCCTCACCACGAGAGGCAAAGATAATGGCAAGTACACCTGAAGCCACATTAATACAGGTGACGGCGTTGGGAAGATGGCGGGTGAACATAAGTGAAGATGGTGGAAGTTATAAGAGGAGCTGGAATCAAATTTCTTTATTACGAGACCGAATTAGTTTCCGAAGCAGGACGAAGACGTGCCACAGGCGTGAGGCCTCCACGAGTCACCTGCTTGAGAGTCACGAGAATATCGGCATCGAGAGGTAGATAGAGGTCAACCCGTGAGCCGAATTTAATAAAGCCAAGATGCTCATCAATTGAAGCATGGTCACCAGGCTGAGCATAAGTAACGATACGGCGTGCCATGGCACCGGCTATCTGGCGTACAACTATACGCTGTCCGTTGGCACACAGTATACCGATAGTGCTGCGTTCATTTTCAGTACTGGCTTTTGGCAGATAAGCAGAGAGGAAACGACCGGAATGATGAGCCACATACTCCACAGTACCGTCAACAGGATACCAGTTAGCATGCACATTGAGAGGCGACATGAATACTGACAGCATCATTGCCTCGGCATGTAGCCATTCGTCCTCATAAACTTTTTCGAGTGCCACTACCTTACCGTCTACCGAGCTAACGACTAAATCGGTAGGATTACCGCGAAACCGACGTTTGGGACAGCGGAAAAAATTGAAAACAAACAGGTAAAACACCGCAGACACCGCAGAGAACACCGCCGGCAACACCGGAGGAGGCAGAAAAAGCCACACAGGCACGTTGAGCACAGCCAACACTATGAACAGTAGCACCAGAATATTGGTGCCTTCGTGATGTATCTTCACTTACAAAGGATATTTACTGATGATGCCGTACGGAACGCCGGCAGAAGTAGATTGAACTTACCGATGCAGTCACCATGACCGGGCCGTAAAAGGTAGACATTGCAAAGTTAGCCTATTTAGACATATCAAACAAATAATTTCGTAAATTTGCAGCCATGAAACGAGCACTACTGATCATTAATCCTATTTCGGGTACCCGTGACAAGCAGCATCTCGCAGCCCAGACACGCATGGCGTTAGGACCAGCCGGCTATACACTCGACTGGGCCGAAACAGCCGGAGCAGGCCATGCATACGCTATGGCTCTCTCAGCTACAGCTGAGAATTTCGATCTTGTTATCGCTGCCGGCGGTGACGGCACAGTCAACGAAGTTGCCCAGGCGCTTTGCAACACTTCCACAGTATTAGGGATAGTACCCTGCGGCTCAGGTAACGGTCTGGCACGAACACTTAACATACCTCAGGACTTTCGACGTGCACTCGAGATCATAGCCCGTGGAAATGTCATAACCGCCGATCACGGCCAGGCTAACAAACTGCCCTTCTTCTGTACTTTCGGCGTAGGCTTCGATGCTGTGGTATCGGAGCGTTTTGCCAATGAGAAACGCCGCGGACGTCTGAGCTATATACGAAGCGCCTTCGCCGAGTATATTAATTACGCACCTAAGCCTTATGCCATAGCCGTCAACGGTACAGTACTTACCGAAGAAGCCTTTTTGATAGCTGTATGCAACACTTCGCAATACGGCAACAACGCCTATATCGCACCTCGTGCATCCGTAAGCGACGGACTGCTTGATGTAACAGTCGTACATACCGGCAACCCTTTCAATCAAGCTCTTGCAGGTGTAAGTCTGCTTACAGGCCATATAGACAGAAATACTCTTATAGATACATTCCGTATTTCAGCTGCTACGATAACACGTCTCGAACCAGGGCCCGCACAGCTTGACGGCGAACCGCTGCATCTCGGACGCTCAATAAACGTAGAATGTTGTCCTGCCTCACTGCATATAGCCGTACCCGAAGGTGATCTGCGTTTCCGTCCTATAGTATCACCCCTACGGTCACTTATCAACGATATACGCTATGATCTGATGCACTTAATCACAGGTCAATAAATGTCAATATTCACAGCGAACGCGGGAATGCATCTATCATAGATCCGGGTGTAAGATTAGTTATCTTCACTCCGTGCCGTACTGCGTAGGCGGCTATATGGTGATAGCTCTCAAAAGCAACCGTAAGGCTGCGCAAAATATCATGAAGATGATAACCGGCATACTCGGCCGCCACGCGGTCGAGTTCGTCTTTTTTATCCTCATAGAAATGCGGTTGCACCGACACCACACGGTTCATCTCATCAACCCAAAGGGACTGACTCCATGTATGGTCGGCACCGACAATACGAATATCTTTGTAACCGAGCCAGATGCCTAACATCAGAGAAGCTATCAGTACATTGCGCGGTCGGGGCATAGCTAATCCGCGATCGAAAAGCCAATGGCTTACAGAACGCACTCCCTCAGCCGGAGTAGTATTGAATGTCTTTATTTGTAACTTATCATTCTCTTTATGTTGACCAGCGCCATAGGCCAAGACACGGGCAACTGAAGTAAAACGTACCGGTACAAGCAGTTGCAACGGCCAGTTGACACGATGAAGATTTTCCCAAAGGCGTACTACATTAGAATCACTGTTCTCAGCCGAAACATTGAAAAAGTGCGGATCAGCCAATACAAGATACTGCGGTTTCAGTTCAAAAAAAGCGGAAGTGTTGGGAGCAAAATTGACAGCCATAAGGTCACAGTCACGCAACACGGCACGGTCGCCTTCAAGCACACCACGTAATGACGGGCCGTTACCCATCACTGTTAGGGGTCGTACACGCACCTCGGTTTTTAACGCAGGCACACGGCGCGAACGTAGAGCCACTTTCAGTAGTGAAGCAGCTGAACCGGTAAGTCGGCTCAGGGAAGCAGCGGTTTTCTCTATATTCATATTTTCAAAATATCAGCGTCGGTTACGGTCGCGTGAATCATTAGGAGCGAAAGGATTGGCAAAGGGATCAAACTGCTCCTCTTCCTCGTCTTCTTCCTCCTGAGTAGTACGGTTGTTGCGGCGCTTTTTGTCAGCCTCGGGCTTATTCTTCTTCAGATTTTCGGGTTTCTGCATATCGACAGCGGTAGCGAAGACATCCCATGTTTCGGTCTTTTCCCAGTTTTTCTTCAGATTAATGACTTTAGGGTAATAATATACTTGGTCAGGCTGACGCAACGAATCAAAATCACCGGTGTCGTAGCGTCCGTTGCCGTTGAAATCCTCATATATACGGGCGTAATATTTACCGGGCTGCAAGTGGCGGAATATTACGGTGCCGCCATCATCAAGTATGGCTGCACGTACAGGTTTGTCGCTTGTGTTAAGGAGCTCGACAAAAGCCGGTACGGTATCGTTAAAATTTGTGATATGAAAAGTCAGTGCCGAATAATCCTCCTCAGCACGGGTCTTGAACTCATGCGACAGGGGCATAGTGACACGTCCGTAGATACCGGTAGCTGCCAGAGAGTCAACCGTAAGCCGGTATTGCGTACCGTAAGCCCAGGGATATTCTATTCTGAAACGTCTTGGTGAAAGTGAGTCGATACGTTCCAGCCGCCAGTCTCCACGCAGTGGTGTCCACAGAGTATCTACTTTCTGTTCTATATGGAAAGCTGAAGTGTCAAGACGTGTAAGCGGCGCATCGAATTCCAGTACCAGCGGATTATAGACTTCCTGTGTACTGCCGGAAAGCACTTTAAGCGGCAAAGTTATACGACTCATGACAGCGGCAATCGAATCTTTCTCCGACATCTTTTTCTTATCCGCTTTTTTCTTCACAGCACGCGGACGGTTGGTGAGAAGACGCAACGTATCGTTATACACACTTAACTGCTGTGCGGTATCGGTGCGCAGATAACCTAAATCAAGATACAGAGTGTCAGTAGCTATAACATCCGGATCGGTAAGCCAATATGTTATGGTATCATTGTGTGCCGAACGCTCCACTACATACCAGTCACTGTTATCGGTACTGTGACGATCATCACCAACAATACCAAAACGTGGTAAAGTATCGGCCATGGCATTAAATACAAGCGATATACGTGTGGAGTCAAGACGCTCGTATTTGCTTAGGTATTGTACACGTCGGTCGGAAATAAAAGAACGCAAAAGTAAGTCATTGGGCAGAAAGAGAGTACGCATACGTTCCACTACCGTGTCAACCTGACCCGTCAGCATATTATATATGGTATCAGTCGTTGTGGCACGCTCAGTCTCAGGAGTGACCGTAAAGTCAAGAAAAGCCATTTCTTCCTCCGGGTTAGCATAACGGTAATCGTTATCCACATCACCAAGAGCATAGACACGGTACGTACCCGGTGCAAGACCACGTATAGTGAAGCGACCACGGTCATCAGTGCGTCCTATACGTTCGAGACGGGTGCGGACAAAGGCAGAGTCAGCCATATTGGAATGTATACCGACCAATATACCGGGACGTGGTTCAAGATCTTCAGCTCCGAGCACTATGCCCGACACCATAAGCGAATCCAGCACCGGGCCGGTAGAAAAAGTAAAAGCGAAGTTCTGTAGCTTGTTGGCCTCGTTATTATCCTCAATACTATTACCGAAATCAATGGTATAGGTAGTATTGGACAAGAGGGTATCGGGAAAATTCACCGTTACACGTCGCCCCAGCGATGTGACACGCGGTTTAGAGTCCGATGTCGGAGAAACAATGACATTGGTAAAGGCGTCCTTGACATTTACAATTTCATCAAACTCAATATCAATTCTCTGACGCGATACATTTACCGCGCCAGGCTTAGGATTCGAACGTACAAAACGAGGCGGCGCCTCATCGCGGGGTCCGCCGGTAGGATTACCGATAGAAGCACAGGCTGCCAGCAGGCCGGCTATAAGAATCCCGACGATATATAAAGGAGTGCGTGATGACTTCATGCAGAAGTGAAAATAATAGATTTCGACGCCAAAAGTAGGAAAAAAGCTGCATATAGACAAGCCGTAAGTATAGGGTCGGAGACATACACAAACGGTCACAGAACGCTAAAGAGTGCTAAACTCACACTTTTTATAACTTAAAAGCACTGAAAGCTGAAAAAAAACATCTATATTTGCAGGCTGAAAACGTCAGCCACCGCTCCGTAAGGCCGGCGCAAGGTTGTCGCCGTGGTTCACCGAACCGCGACGGCATTATGTATATTTCTGTAATACAGCATAATAACTCATTAAAAAAGAAACAACAACAACAATAATAACAATCTAACAAAATGCAGAACAAAGGGTTTATCAGCACCATTGCCGTCCTTTTGATACTGATTTGCGGATTTTATATCTCCTTTTCCTTTGTAACATCTCACTACGAGAAGAAGGCTAAGGAGTATGCCGCACTCATATCGGGTAGCGACGACGTTACCAATGATGCCTACAAACAAAGTCTGAAACAATTCAACGACTCGATCGACAAGGAAAAAGTCTATCTGGGCTACACCTACAATCAGGTGCGTAAGATGGAGATAGGTATGGGTCTGGACCTCAAGGGCGGTATGAACGTCGTGCTTGAGATTTCAGTACCGGACATATTACGTCAGTATGCCTCGGGCGAGGCAGCCCTGGCTCAGATCAACGAAGCCATTAATAAGACTGTAGCAGCCGGAGTAAAGCCGAGTGACAGCGATTTCATCACTAAGTTCTCCAGCTATATACAGCCCGGTGCTATGGCAGGCCTGTTCGTGCGCGAAGGCGAATGGCTTGGCAAGATAAAATCAGGCTCGAGCAACGCCGAGGTGACTGCTGCTCTTGACAAGCAGGTAGATAGCCAGGTTGATGCTGCATTCAATATCTTCCGTACACGTATCGACCAGTTCGGTGTCGTTGCTCCCAATATCCAGAAGCTTCAGGACAAGAAGGGCCAGATTCTGCTCGAACTTCCCGGTGTTAAAGAACCCGAACGTGTTACCGAACTGCTGAAATCATCGGCCAACCTTGAGTTCTTCGAGGTCTATAACTACAACGAAATAGCCAATGACCTCAATAACTTCGCTATGGCATACGCTGCTCAGGACACTGTTAACCATGTTAACCTGATAGCTCTGCTTGGAGGTCCGCAGCGTTCCGGCAGCCCGGTTATCGGTCTTGTGGCACCGGCTAACCGTGCTATGGTTGATAGCATACTGTCATCGCCTCTTGCTAAACAGAAACTCCCCAGCGACTTCACAGCCGTATGGGAAGTTAAGCCTGTTGATGTTCCTATCACCGACGCACAGGGTAATCCGGTGATGAAGAACGACAAAGAATACAAGACTACTCCCTACTGGCAGCTTATAGCCCTCAAAGGCGACGCAGCTCTTGAAGGCGACGCTGTGACTTCAGCTACCTCAGAGTATGACAATATGCGCGGTAATACAGTCAACATGCGTATGAATGACGCTGGCGCACAGGCATGGGCTACTCTGACTCGCAACAATATAGGTCGTCCTATCGCTATCGTGCTCGACAATAACGTCTACTCTTATCCTAATGTGAACAACGAAATCACCGGCGGCTCGTCAGAAATTACCGGTAACTTCACTCCTGAAGAGGCAAATGACCTTGCTAACGTACTGAAGTCAGGTAAGATGAGTGCAAAAGTAGACGTGGTGAGCAACAATGTTATCGGTCCGTCACTCGGTGCTGAAGCTATACAGCAGGGCTTCGTATCGTTTATTGTCGCTCTGGTATTGCTGATGATCTTCATGATAGCTATTTACGGCCTCATACCGGGTCTGGTAGCTAACGTTGGTCTGATGCTTAACCTCTACTTCACTCTTGGTATTCTTGCTTCGCTACAGGCTGTACTTACCCTTTCAGGTATTGCCGGTATTGTGCTTGCACTTGGTATGGCTGTGGACGCTAACGTGCTTATCTTCGAGCGTACTAAAGAGGAACTCAAACTCGGTAAGAAGCTCCGTCAGGCTATCTCGGAGGGTTATAGCAATGCCTTCTCGGCCATCTTCGACTCAAACCTTACTTCGATTATCACCGGTATAATCCTGCTGATATTCGGTTCTGGTCCTATAAAGGGCTTTGCCACCACGCTTATCATCGGTCTGGTCTGCTCATTCTTCACCGCAGTTTTCCTGACCCGTATCGCCTTCGACCTTATCACAAAGAATGGTCGTTGTGCCAATATGACTTTCGATACCGGCATCAGCCGCAACCTCTTCTCGGGTACTAAGATCAACTTCCTCGGTCAGGCCCGTATCGCTGCTGTCGTATGGGTAGCTCTTATCGTCATCTCAATAGCTTCACTCGCTATACGCGGCATGAATCAGGGTATCGACTTCTCAGGTGGCCGCAACTATGTTGTGCAGTTTGACAAAGATGTTGACCCAGCCGCTATCCAGCAGCGTCTGCTCACTCAGTTGCAGGAAGCAGCTGACGATAAAACAGTATCTGTAGGTGTAATCACTATCGACGACGCTTCTAAGGTGCGTATCTCAACCAACTACAAGATAGCTGACGAAACAGAAGGTATTGACAACGAAATCACTGATCTCCTTTATACCGGCCTGACTCCTGAGCTGACCTCAGCCGACGGCAAGGTGATGGATAAGCAGGGCTTCACAGTAGCAGATGAAAGCCGTGGTATTATCTCAATACAGAAAGTAGGTCCTTCTGTAGCTGACGACATGCGCCGCGATGCTTACTGGGCTGTAGGTATAGCTGTTGTCTGCATGTTCCTCTACATCTTGCTGCGTTTCCGCAACATTGCCTTCTCAGTAGGTGCTGTATGTGCAGTAGCTCTGACAGCCTTCCTCATCATAGGTTTCTACTCTATATGCTGGGGCTTCCTCCCCTTCTCTATGGAGATAGACCAGTCGTTCATAGCTGCCGTACTTACTATAATCGGTTATCAGATTAACGATACCGTGGTGGTATTCGACCGTGTACGCGAAATGATAAAAGATTATCCCAAAGAGGATCGCTATCTGACATTCAACAAGAGCCTTAATACCACACTGACCCGTACAATCATGACCTCGTTCTCGACACTGCTTGTGCTCGCCTGCATCTTCTTCCTTGGAGGTGACACAATCCGCTCGTTTACATTTGCCATGATATTCGGTGTTATCGTAGGTACTTTCTGCTCGCTCTACTGCGCTGCACCGGTTGCTTATCAGGTGCTTAAGAACTCACTTAAAAAGCAAGCCGCTGCTGAAGCTGCCAAAGGCCATGTACAGCAGGGCAACCGCCGCTTCAATTAAGCCATAGCTTTCACCGGCGCGAAGCTGGTTACCGGCTGATTCAGCCATTGAGCATAGCTTTCACCGGCGCGAAGCTAATTACCGGCTGATTCAGCCATTGAGCATAGCTTTCACCGGCGCGAAGCTAATTACC
>CAMWKC010000024.1 GCA_947174735.1 uncultured Porphyromonadaceae bacterium | reverse complement strand
ACCGAACAGTGTCACTAAAAGCAACTCATAAAACTCGCCGCGACGTATCTTCATGCTTTCGCTGTCGACCCACTTGACTGACTGAAGGAATACGATGAAGACACCTACATTAAGTATAGCTTTGATAGCGTTGCAGGCCGGAGTATTAACATACATACCGCCGAAAACCGGCTCAGCGCTTGCAGGCACTATCCATATAGCCACCGTACCCAGTGCGAACAGTATCGTAGTCAGGGAGGGCAATGCTTTCTTTGCCCCCTCACCGCTGAATGTATCAAATAAGAATACAATCAGGAATATCCCGAGAACAATCAGCTCTGGGAGCATGGCTCCGAATTGAGAATAATCCATTTTGTGTCAGGTTGTTTATTTTCGTTATTCAATACATTTGCTTAAATGGCACCCTGTATGGCAGCGATAATAGGCTGGAAACTGTGCTGGATAGTCTCGTTAATCCAGTTGGGGAAACAGCCAATACCGGCGATACATACTATCAGTGTCACTGTCGACAGACGTTCCCACCATGTAGCGTCAGTAAGCTTACGGTGATGTTCGTCGTGTACAGGACCAAGCAACAGTTTGCCTACTACACGAAGGATATAGACTGCTGTGGTAACGATAGCACTGCAAGCGCAGATGACGAAGATACGATGGAAGAGATCGCTGTCCTGGAAAGCACCGAAGAAGATAGTCATCTCGGCTACGAAACCAGACAGACCCGGCAGACCTAACGAAGCGAAACCGGCTATCATATAGCAGACACCTAAGTAAGGCATAATCTGCATAAGACCGCCCATCTGACGGATGTCACGTGTGTGGGTACGTCCGTATATCATACCGATAAGAGCAAAGAAGAGAGCTGTCATCAGACCGTGTGAGAGCATCTGCATGATAGCACCTGTCATAGCAGTGGTGTTGAGCATCAGAATTGCAAAGAGTACCATACCGCAGTGTGACACCGAAGAGTAAGCATTGATGTACTTCAGGTCGGTCTGTACACAGGCTGAGAAGGCTCCGTAGACAATCGAGATACCGGTAAGTATGATGAATATCCATGCCAATTCGTTAGCAGCCTGCGGAAGCAGGAAGATAGCGATACGGAAGCAGCCATAGCCACCGAGCTTCATAAGCACACCTGCGTGAAGCATCGAAACCGCTGTGGGGGCGCAGGCATGACCGTCGGGACTCCATGTGTGGAACGGGAACATAGCACCAAGGACACCGAAACCAACGAAGGTAAAGCAGAAAAGCATATTCTGCCATGAGGGGTCAATCGAAGCGTTATGTGAGATTTCAAGGATATTCCATGTCAGCTGACCACCTTCGGGTGCAGAGTGCCAGAATATACCAAGCAGACCGAGCATCAGGAAGGCAGAACCACCCATCAGCATCAGTGTCAGCTTCATAGCTGAATATTCCTTACGTCCTGTGCCCCAGACACCGATAAGCAGATACATCGGGATAAGAGCGACCTCATAGAACATGAACATTGTGAACATGTCAATCGAGATAAAGAAGCCGAATACACCCGTCGACAGAAGGGCGAACCACAGGAAGAAGTTCTTAGGCAGAGGATTAATCTGCCATGAAGCTATTGTACCGGCAAACACTATCACGGCGCTGAGCAGAAGCATCAGTACTGAGATACCGTCTACGCCGACTGCAAGATGTATGTTGAGCGGCGCATACCACATCCAGCTTCCCATGAAGAGCATTTCGCTTTCATCTCCCATGCCGCGCAGGCGCAGGAAGTCGCAGCAGAGCCAGATGGCCAGACCCAGCAAGGCGACCGAGCATACCACCATCACGGTACGTATGGCCTTCATATTGCTATTACGGCACAGGCCCAATCCGGCCATCATGATGATGGGTATGATTACAAACCAGATTAATATATTTCCGAACATAATGTTAGATTTTTCTGCGTTGCGACTTTCAGGTTAGATCAGACAAAGCCACGTTATGGCTGCAAGGACAATCGCTCCCATGAAGTACCAGATGACGTAAGCCTGGATAGCTCCGTTCTGCATACCCTTGATAGAAGCTGAGGCACGCTGTGCGATCCATGCCATACCGTCCATAGTGGCGTCAATGACATGACGGTCGAACCATGCTATGCTGCGGCAGATGATACCGAAGATAATCTTATGAGTAATAAACTGGTAAATCTCGTCCCAGTAGAAACGTCGGTGAGCTGCTTCCCACAGTGCGGGCATCATATTCTTAAGACGTGTCGGCACACTGTTCTCCTTGAAGTAAAGCTTGAAAGCGATAAAGATACCAATGAGAGCTATAATCACACTTGTTATAGCTACCGGTGCCTCAAGATGAATATGGTAAGGCTCGCCGTTCCATGTGATAAACTCGCCGAAAGGTATGAAACCGGCAACGCAGCTCACAGCGGCAAGAATAATAAGAGGAAGCGACATCTGCCAGGGCGCATCGTGCGGACGATGCTCTTTGTAATGGGGATTCTCTTTCCACCAGAACACAAGGAAATACATACGGAACATGTAGAAAGCTGTCAGACCTGCTACCATACTCATCCATGCACCCCATACCCAATTGTTGGCGTACATAGCAGCCAGCATCTCGTCCTTAGAGAAGAAGCCTGAGAACGGAGGTATACCGGCTATGGCAAGACAGCCTATCAGGAATGTCCAGTGAGTGATGGGCATGTATTTGTAAAGTCCGCCCATAGCCGTGTAGTTGTTGCTATGTACAGCATGTATCAGAGCACCGGCACCAAGGAACAGCAGGGCTTTGAACATAGCGTGAGTGAACAGATGGAACATCGAAGCCATATAGCCGAGACCGCTGTAATGCACACCCTCGATAGGCTGGTCATAAGCCACACCTAACGATACCATCATGAAGGCTATCTGAGATATGGTCGAGAAAGCCAGAATACGCTTGATGTCTATCTGAGCGCAGGCTACGGCTGCGGCGTAGAATGCTGTGATAGCACCTACAACAGTAACGAAAGTCAGCGAACTGGGGACAACACAATATACCGGGAACATACGGGCCACCAGATATACACCGGCCACAACCATTGTAGCAGCATGGATAAGAGCTGACACAGGAGTCGGGCCTTCCATAGCGTCAGGGAGCCAGATGTGCAACGGAAGCATTGCTGACTTACCCATACCACCTGTGAAGATAAGTACCATAGCCCATGTCAGAGCTGATGCACCCATAAAAGTGGCACCACCGGTCGAACCGAGCACTGACTCAGGATTCTGGGTAAGAGTGATAAAGTTGAATGTATCGGTGAAGTATGAGAGTACAAGAATACCGATAAGGAAACCAAGGTCGGCGAAACGGGTCACTATAAATGCTTTCTTAGATGCCGATACGGCTGAGGGCAACTTATAGAAGAAACCGATAAGCAGATACGAAGACACACCCACAAGCTCCCAGAATATATACATCTGGAAGATGTTAGTGGCCACTACCAGACCGAGCATGGAGAATGTGAAGAGCGACAGGAAAGCGTAATAACGCTGAAAACCAGGCTCATGCTCCATATAACCCCAGCTGTAGAGGTGCACCATGAACGAGATTGTGGTGATGACAATAAGCATCATCGCCGAGATGGGGTCAAGTAGGAAACCAATGTTCACTACAAGACGCTGAGTAAAGGCCAGCCAGGTAACATCAAACACCTGGTATTGCTGACGAACTCCGTCAAGTATGAACAGGGGGTCGCCGCTAAAATAGTAGGTAAAGGCAACAATGTAGGCCAATACAGCCGTCGTGCCCAGACCGCAGATGCCGAGCACACCTGCAAGCTTGCGCGACATCTTGACGCCCCCGATGCCTAAGACGAGGAACATCGTGATCGGAATCGCCAGAATCAGAATTGGAAGTGTAATGTCCATATCTTAGTGTTTCAGTTTGTTGATTTCACGTACATCGGTGTTGCCGATTGCCCGGTAGATATTGATGATAATAGCGATCGCTATTGCTGTCTCGGCAGCGGCTATAGCTATCGAGAACAATGTGAACACCATACCCTCCATCGAGCCAGGGAAGAGGAAACGATTAAAAACCACAAAATTGAGATCAGCTGAATTGAGCATAAGCTCAAGTGATATCAGTATCGCAATCAGGTTTTTACGGGTAACAAACCCATAGACGCCGCAGACGAACATTATGACGCTG
Source organism: uncultured Porphyromonadaceae bacterium (assembly GCA_947174735.1). Lineage (GTDB taxonomy): Bacteria > Bacteroidota > Bacteroidia > Bacteroidales > Muribaculaceae > Lepagella. The sequence goes on along the minus strand of CAMWKC010000024.1, from coordinate 11,047 downwards.
GGCACAAGATACCATAATATGCTTAAGTCCATAGATGTTTATCTTTTGCGCGCCACTACGACGCCACCTATTATACATGCCAAGAGCAGTACGCTGACTGCCTCGAACGGAAGCAGATACTGGAAACGGTTAGTGCCCGTGAAAGCCGTGCCTATGTCGTGCATAGTGATAGGTGTGGCGCTGTTGAGGCACTCTGTCAAAGACAGTCCGTTGAGCAGCGGCATCTTGAAGAGGGCAAACAGAAGCACTACCGTACCTGCCACCGCACACATAGTGCCTAAGAAGCGACGATGCGACTCAAGCGGGGCGTTCTTCTGGTCAGGCTTGTGCGTAAGGACGATCGAAAACACAAACAGCACCATTATGCCGCCGGCATATACGGCTATCTGTACAGCACCTAAAAACTGGAAACCCAGTTGGAAATAAAAGATAGCCGTGCAGATAAGCACAAACAGCAGATATGTGGCCGATCGCAGAAGCTTGCGCGATGTCACTGCCAGGAAGCTGAACACCACCGTGGCAATGGCTATCACGAAATACAGAATTATATTTGCTACTGAATCCATTATATGAGTTATTTGTTTTCGGTGTTGTCTGTGGCAGGTGCAGAAGGTTTAGAGCTATCTGCTGCAGGTGCCTCGGGCTTGGCAGCCTGTGCACCGCCTTCAGCAGCTGCTTTAGCGGCTGCGGCGGCACGCTCGGCTTTTATCTTAGCTGCTTTGGCAAGAGCCTCGGCTTTAATGCGTGCAAGTTCTTCGGGCGACATGGCAGGCTTAGCCGGAGCAGCAGGTGCCGGAGTCGCAGGTTCGGGACGATAGTTAAGTTGTTTGATAAGAGCGTCACGGGTGAACACAGCCTGTTCGAAGTCATTGGAGAACTCCAGAGCATCCTGCGGACAGGTAGTGACACAAAGCATACAGAATGTACATGAACCCAGATCGTACATATACTTGTCCAGAACACGTTTCTTCTTACCGTCAGGTAGTTCGACCATCTTAGTGGTCAGCTGGATAGTGCCGTTAGGACAGTTCATCTGGCATATACCGCATCCTATGCACTTGTGGCGCCCTTCGGCGTCATACTTCAGAGTGAGTTCCGCACGGAATCGGTCAGAAATGTTGAGTGTGGCGCGGTTCTCGGGATAACACTCAGTTATCTTTGGTGTCACGAGTTCCTTGCCTGTCACCTGCATTCCCTGTGCGAGGCTTTTGAGGCCCTTTCCCACCGATGAAAAATATTCCTTTATACTACTCATTATATATACTGAAAATACGTTTCTTAAAGATACATCCTGTGTGTTATCGTTCCACCTGACCTCCGAGGATGTCAAGGAGTTCGGTGGTGATGCTTTGCTGACGAAGCTTATTATACTCAAGCCGCAGGCTTTCGAGCAGCTTCTTAGCGTTGTCGTTAGCACTCTGCATGGCCATCACACGCGCAGCCTGTTCCGAGGCACGGTTCTCGATGGTTATCTCCTGCATAGTCGAAAGCACGAACATCGGCAGGACCTCATTGAAGATGCTGTTGGCGTCAGGCTCGAAAATATAAAGCTGGTTGGCCTGTGCCTTATCGGTTAGTTGTTCTCCGCTCAGAGCCTTATGATCTACCGGAAATATCTGGTCACTGGTGGGTATCTGACGGCTCATGGAGACATAGCGCATATATACGACTTCCACCATATCGACGCTGCCTTCAAGAAATTCCTTACGCAGACGTTCGGTGAAGTTGCTGACAGTCGTGGCATCCATTTTTGAGTCTACTCCGTCAGCCAGACGCATTTCGATACCCTGCTGCTGTATATGTGAGACAGCACGTGTCACTTTACGGCCTACCGGATATATAATAAAGCGGACCGTGTCGCCATACTGCTCACGCAGATGATTAAGCTCTATGAGGAGGTGCTTAAAGATATTGATATTATAGGCGCCGCAGAGTCCGTCGTCACTGCCGTACACCACTACGCCTACGGTGTGCACATCGCGTGTCTCGGTCAGGGGCGAATTGAAATTCTCGCCTGTGGCCAGTATGTGACCCATGATACGTTTTATCTGGTTCTTGAAGGGCAACAGCTGGCGTAACTCCGACTCATACTTGTGTACCTTTGCCGAAGATATCATTTTCATTGCGCCGGTGATTTTCTCACTCGACGCCACCGAGCCTATTCGCGTCTTTAGTTCCCTGAGGGTGGCCATGTGTTGTGTTGATGATTTGGTTTGTCAGAAATCTCCGCACCGGTGTCCGAAGTTTATTCAGCTCTCCGGACACCCGTGCGGCTTGGTTTGGTTTTGGTTAGGCTTATGCCTTGGTCATGTATCGGGCTGATATTTCAGCGGCGCATTCACGCAGCTTAGCCTGAACATCGTCAGTAAGCTGACCGGCTTTAAGCTGGTCAAGTACTTCTTTCTGATATTTGGCTTTAACAAGCTGCAAGAACAGTTTCTCGAATTCCTCCACCTTGTCGATAGGTACATTTTCGAGCAGTCCGTTCACACCGCAATAGATTACAGCTATCTGATTCTCTACAGGCCAGGGCTGATACTGTGGCTGTATCAGAAGTTGCTGGTTCTTACGGCCACGGTCTATCACTTTGGCGGTCACAGGGTCGATGTCGCCGCCGAACTTGGTAAATGATTCAAGTTCGCGGAACTGGGCCTGGGCTATCTTAAGTGTACCGGCCACTTTCTTCATCGACTTAATCTGGGCGTTACCACCTACACGTGACACTGATATACCTACGTTGATAGCCGGACGAATACCCTGGTTGAAAAGGGCTGTCTCAAGGAATATCTGACCGTCGGTAATCGAAATAACATTCGTAGGAATGTAAGCCGATACGTCACCTGCCTGGGTCTCGATAATAGGCAGTGCTGTCAGTGAACCACCACCCTTCACCATAGGCTTGAGCACAGCGGGAAGGTCGTTCATCTTTTCGGCTACTTCCTGGTCATCGATGATTTTAGCGGCACGTTCGAGCAGACGCGAGTGCAGATAGAAAATATCACCGGGATATGCCTCACGACCCGAAGGACGCTTAAGTACCAGTGAAATCTCACGGTATGCCACTGCCTGCTTTGAAAGGTCATCATAGACGATGAGGGCATCGCGACCGGTGTCGCGGAAGTATTCTCCTATGGCTACGCCGGCAAACGGTGCCCAATAGCGCATAGAGGCCGAGTCGGCAGCGGTAGCTGCAACAACGCAGGTATACTCCAGAGCGCCATACTTCTCAAGAGTGTGCACAAGGGCAGCTACTGATGAGGCTTTCTGACCTATAGCCACGTAGATACAATACACCGGCATGCCGGCCAGGAAATTCTGGCGCTGGTTGATGATGGTATCAACAGCTATAGCAGTCTTACCGATCTGACGGTCGCCGATAATAAGCTCACGCTGTCCGCGACCGATAGGAATCATGGCATCGACAGCCTTAAGACCTGTCTGTAACGGCTGGTTAACCGGCGAGCGAAATATTACACCGGGAGCCTTACGTTCAAGCGGCAGGCGTATCAGCTCACCCTCGATAGGCCCTTTGCCGTCGATAGGTTCGCCGAGGATATTGATTACACGGCCGAGCAGTCCTTCACCTACTGGTATAGAAGCAATCTCACCGGTGCGCCGCACGGTCATGTTCTCAGTGACTTTATTTACATCGTTGAGCAGTACGACGCCGACGTTGCTTTCCTCAAGGTTGAGGGCCACGCCCTTAACGCCGTTCTCAAATTCCACCAGCTCGTTCGAGCGCACATTGTCAAGGCCGTAGACGTGTGCAACACCGTCACCGACATTGAGCACTGTGCCGGTCTCCTCAAATTTTACCTTTGAGTCAATATCGGCAAGCTGCTGTTTTAAAACATCTGATAATTCGCTTGGATTAAGCATCTGTTCAATTGCTTCTTAATAGGTTTTGACGTAACTGTTCGATTTCGTTGCTTAGCGAGGCATCCATGCGCACGTTATCCACATCGATGACAAAGCCGCCGATTAGGTCGGGATTGACCCGCAGGCTGTATTCCAGACTGCAGTCCTTGTAAGCTCCGCTGACTACCTTCTTGAGTTTTTCCATCTCCGCGTCGCCCAGTTCGGTCGCCGTTGTGATAGTCACCTGTGCGATATGATTGGCCTTGCGGTAGATATCACGATATGCCAACGCCATCTGGTATGCGAACTCTTCGCGGCCATGTGCCAGAATGAGCCATACAAACCGACGGTAATCGTCTTCTACCAGAGCGCCCGCCGCCGACTCGAGCAGCTTCTTCTTGTCGTCGTTGCTGACGTTCGGATTTGAAAGCACCCGCTGCAGGCCGGGGTTGTCTTGAAACGACTTCACCACTGCCAGCATCTCATCATACACCTCATGGGCTTTACCCTGTTCCTGTGCGTATTTATAGAGTGCCTTGGCGTAGCGGTGGGGTATTAGACCGTTGTTCATCGCTTAGTTCTTCTCAATTTCGTCCAACAATTTGTTCACAAGTTCCTTCTGGGCCTCGTCGCTCTTCATCTGACGACGCACCATCTTCTCGGCAATATCGATTGAGAACTTGCTTACTTCGTTTCTAAACTGAAGCTCGGCTTCCTTGCGTGACTGTTCTATCGACACTTTGGCAGCGTCCATGACCTTCTGGGCCTCGAGGCTCGCCTCGTTCTTGGCCTCTTCGATGATCTGGGTCTTCATCTGCGCTGCCTCACGCAACATTTCGGCCTGACGCTGACGTGCTTCCTCCATGTATTTGCTGGCTTCGGCACGTGCATTGTCAAGCTGCTCCTTGGCTTGCCGGGCATACTCAACTCCGTTGTCGATTGTGTCGGCACGGGCGTCCATATTCTTCAGTATCACAGGCCATCCCCATATAGCTAAAACTACGAACAGCACTGCGAAGGCTATGAACATCCAGAACACCAAGCCGAAATCAGGCGTGAATAGTTCCATTATCTATTATTTGTGTTGGTTTTGATTGTGTTGGTTACTATTCTCTCGTGGCCGCGGCTGCTGCCGGGGCTTTTTAGAGGAACAGGGCAAGAGCTGCTACAATCACAGCGAAGAGGGCCACACCTTCCACGAGGGCGGCTATCACAATCATGCTCGAACGGATGTCGCCGGCTGCTTCGGGCTGACGGGCGATAGCCTCCATGGCTGAGCTTCCGATCTTACCGATACCCATGCCTGCACCGATTGCTGCCACACCGGCACCTAATGCTGCACCGAGAGCTGCTAACGGTGCCACTGCTGCTAAAATCATTGATAACATAGTTCTGAGTTTTTTGAGTGTTGTGTTATTGTTTTGTTTTTATTTCGTTTCGTTTTTGTTCTGCTGTCACTGTATGTGTCAGACGGCTATATCGTCACCTGCTACCTTCATAGCTTCACCGTCTTTATGATGATGGCCGTCTTCCTGACCCATGGCTATAAACATAGTCGAAAGCAGTGTGAACACGTAGGCCTGTATAAAGCTTACCAGCACATCAAGCGCAAGCATAAAGATCGTGAACAGTATCGATACAACCACCGAGCTTCCGGCTACCGCCGCACCGAAGGCGGCAAAGATAAAGATAATCATAACCAGAGTTATCACTATCATGTGACCGCCCATCATATTAGCGAAAAGTCGGATACACAGAGCTGCAGGCTTGGTGAAGATACCGAATATCTCGATAAGCTGCATGATAGGCAGCGGAAACTTCAGGAATAAAGGCACATCGGGCCAGAATATTTCTTTCCAGTAGTGTTTGGTGCCAAGTACGTTGGTGATTACGAACGTCATCAGCGCCAATACAAGTGTTACAGCGATATTACCAGTCAGGTTGGCTCCGCCCGGGAAGATAACTATCAGACCCAACAGGTTAAGCACCAGTATGAAGAAGAAACATGTCAGCAGGAAAGGAGCAAATTTCTTCGCTTTGTCTCCTAAAGTAGCCTTGATGACACCTGTATAGATAAAATCTATCAGCATCTCCATGAAGCCCAGACCCTTGCGGGGAGCCTTGAAACCTTTGCGTGCGTACCATCTCACCACGCTCATCACCATCAGAGTGACAATAATCGTAGCAATGAAAAGAGCGAGTACATTCTTAGTTATTGATATGTCCCAAGGCTTGTATTCGCGATAGTAAACACCATCGAATTTCACATAACCGTCGACGATAGAAACAGGATCACCGGGTGTACCCTGTGCTACGGTCATGGCATAGACATCAGCTTCCTGTGCCGGAGTAAGAGGGAAGATTTCGACTACCTTATTCTTATGTGTGCTTTCATGAGCTATACAGAAACGGTAAGTCTTTCCATCGCGCTCCACTTCGTGAATCACGGGAGTCAGATGCTCGGTTTCCTTGCCGGTAGCCTCGTCACGGTACACTGTCACTTCAGTCAGTTTGCCCGACGAGAAGCAGAACCACTTGCCGTCTTCGGCACGTACAATCACGGGCAGCGGTATGCGGTAGACATGGCTGAAAGGTACCTCCCAGCCGTAGCCGTCGCCGAGATGATGGAAGATGGCTTCCTTCACGTTCACCTCTCCCCCGCCCTCCTCGTGAGATGAGGCCAGGGCTGTCTGCGGCAACATCAGCAACGCCGCCAGCAGAACAAGTAATGATGTTAGCTTCTTTGTCATCTTCTCTGTCTCTTAGTATATGCACACCGACACCACATTGTCATCGACATCGGCTAAACCGCCTTTTATCTCCACGCTCTTTTCAGCACCTTCGGGGGTACGGTAACGTACCTTGCCCGCCGTCAGCACCGATATGAGCGGCGCGTGGTTTCTGAGCACGGTGAAGCTGCCCAGAGCTCCGGGCAGAGTCACTGAGTCTGCCTCGCCGCTGAACGTCACTTCACGGGCCGATATTATTTCGAGTGTCATATATGATGTTTGGTTTTGGTTGTCGGCCGCATCGCGGCCGCTGCTTTATTTTACCTCTGCGAGCATCTTCTTGCCCTTGGCGATTGCTTCATCAATAGTACCGACATTGAGGAAAGCCTGTTCTGGATACTGGTCTACCTCACCGTTAAGTATCATCTTGAAGCCGCGTATGGTCTCAGCCAGCGGAACCATAACACCGGGAAGACCGGTAAACTGCTCGGCCACTGAGAAAGGCTGTGACAGGAAACGCTGTGCACGACGAGCGCGGCTTACCACCAGCTTATCGTCGTCAGAGAGTTCATCAACACCAAGAATGGCGATAATGTCCTGAAGCTCGTTGTATTTCTGAAGAAGCTGCTTAACACCCTGAGCCACGTTATAATGTTCCTCGCCTATAATATGAGGATCAAGTATTCGTGATGTCGAATCCAGAGGGTCAACAGCGGGATATATACCAAGCTCGGCTATCTTACGGCTCAACACTGTAGTAGCGTCAAGGAACGAGAATGTGGTAGCCGGAGCCGGGTCAGTAAGGTCGTCGGCCGGTACATAAATAGCCTGTACCGAAGTAATAGAGCCGGTCTTTGTCGAGGTGATACGTTCCTGCAAAGCACCCATCTCAGAGGATAGTGTAGGCTGATAACCTACGGCTGAGGGCATACGACCCAGAAGTGCCGATACCTCACTACCTGCCTGTGTGAAACGGAAGATGTTGTCGATAAACAGCAGTACCTCCTTACCACCACCGTCACTGTCGCGGAACTGCTCAGCTACCGTCAGACCTGACAGAGCCACGCGAAGACGTGCGCCCGGGGGTTCATTCATCTGACCGAACACGAGTGTTGACTGAGATTTGGCAACTTCGGCCATATCGACGTCGCGGATATTCCACTCGCCTTTCTCCATGCCTTCCTCGAATTTCTCACCGTATTTTATAACGCCGCTTTCAATCATCTCGCGCAGAAGGTCATTACCCTCACGGGTACGCTCACCGACACCGGTGAATACCGAATAACCGTTATGGCCTTTGGCAATATTATTGATAAGCTCCATGATAAGCACGGTTTTACCTACACCGGCGCCACCGAACAGACCGATTTTACCACCCTTCGAATAGGGTTCTATAAGGTCAATAACCTTAATACCGGTATAAAGTATCTCGGTAGAGATAGCCAGTTCATCAAATGAAGGAGCCGGCTGATGTATGGGGCGCAGATGGTCGCGGTTTATAGGGGCAAGGTCATCGATAGGTTCGCCGATGACGTTGAGAAGACGGCCTTTTACCTGATCGCCTGTCGGCACTGCTATAGGACGTCCGAGGTCAAGAACCTTCACACCGCGGCGTACACCGTCGGTACTCTCCATGGCCACACAGCGTACTATATCTTCGCCGATATGCTGCTCGACTTCAAGGATAAGCTCCTCGCCGTTGTCACGCTCCACCTTAAGAGCGTTGTAGATGGGCGGGATATTCTCCTTACCACCCTCGAAGGACACGTCGATAACCGGGCCGATCACCTGAGTCACTGTTCCGTAGTTAGCGCTCATATCTGTTTTTCTGTTTTTATCGATGTTAGTGTTTGTGAGTTTGTCGTTTCTCTTTGCATCTGATTTATCAGAAATGCCAGCCGAGGGCCACGAACACTGCCATCAGCAGCAGGTTGGCCAGAGACAGCGGCATGAGGTATTTCCATTCAAAAGCCAGCATCTGGTCGATACGCACACGCGGGAAAGTCCATTTGAACCAGATAATGACGAATGAGATGAAGAAAGCTTTACCGAGGAACCATACTATCGACGGTATCCAGTTCATCACAGCATTGAAGCCGTCCCAACCGGGTATGTGCAGCGGCATCCAGCCACCGAGGAACATCAGTGAGGCGATACCCGACACGATGAAGAGGTTAAGATACTCAGCCAGATAGAAGAAACCGAAGTGAATACCTGAATACTCGGTATGATAACCGGCGATGAGCTCGTGTTCAGCCTCCGGAAGGTCGAAAGGACCACGGTTAGTCTCAGCAGTAGCAGCTACTATATATATCAGAAAAGCTATTATGGCCGGGATATGACCACGGAACAGGAACCATGCTTTCTCCTGTTCATATACCAGCTCACTGATATTCATCGTACCGGCAAATACCACTATAGTTATCAGTGCCAGACCCAATGATATTTCATAACTTATCATCTGGGCACCACTTCGCATAGCACCGATAAGAGTATACTTGTTATTCGATGACCAACCGGCCAAAAGTATACCTAACACACCTACCGATGACACGGCAAGTATAAAGAATATACCTATATTATAATTAATTATCTGCAAACCGCGTCCCCAAGGCAGACATGCCAGCATCACAACTGATGACGTAATGACAAGATAAGGAGCCAGTTTAAACAGAAAACGGTCGGTGCCTTTAAGACTGATAAGCTCTTTGACAAGTATCTTGAACATGTCGGCGAACACCTGCAGCAGACCCCATTTGCCCACACGCATAGGGCCGAGACGGCACTGGAACCAAGCACACAGCTTGCGCTCGTAAAGGATGTAGAACAGCGCCAGCACCGTGTAGGTCAGAAGTACAAGAACAGCTATGACCACACATTCGATAAGGATTGCCAGCCACTCAGGCATGCATCCCATCAGCAGGTCGTTAAACCATTTTGTCCATATTCCAAAATCAAACATAGTGGATGGATTATTTTCGGGTTTTATTGTCGTTTCTTATTTTTCTCGACCTTTTAGCGGTCTATGTCAGGTATTACGAAGTCAAGAGCAGCGCCGATAGTTATAAGGTCAGCTATCATATTGCCCTGACAGCAGATGTCCATAACTCCTACAAGGTTGAAACACGGACTCTGGAAATGCACACGGTAGGGATTCTTCTGGCCGTCGCTCTCGATATAGACACCGAATGTGCCTCGGCTTGCCTCTACCTGCTGATACCAGCGGCCTGCCGGTAACTTGATGATTTTGGGTACCTGAGCACGTATCGGACCTTCGGGAATACGGTCAACAAGCTGTTCGAGTATACGTACACTTTCCTCTATCTCTCTCATGCGCACCATATAGCGGGCGTATGAATCACAGCCTTTCTCCAGAACTTCCTCGAACTGTACCATTGGATAAGCAGCGTACGGATGCTTCTTACGGCAATCGCAACTCCAGTCTGAGCCACGTCCGCTCGGGCCGGTGACAGCGTAATTTATAGCATTTTCCTTGCTGAGTATACCCACACCTTTAAGACGGTTCATGGCTATAACGTTGCCGGTGAACACTTTGTGATACTCTTTCATGCGATCGGGCATGATACGTATCAGCTCCTTAACGTCTTTAACGAAGTCAGTATGGATATCAGCGATTACACCACCTATAACGTTATAGTTCATCGACATGCGGGCGCCACAGGTCTTCTCGAAGATATCGAGTACCATTTCACGTTCGCGGAAACCGTAGAAGAAAGCTGTCGTGGCGCCGAGGTCCATAGCAGTACATCCGAAAGCCAGAAGATGCGATGATATACGCATCAGCTCATCCATCATCGTACGTATTACCACCGCACGCTGAGGCACCTCAAGACCCAGAGCCTTCTCAATGCACATACACAGACAGTGACGGTTCTGGTGAGCCGACATGTAGTCCATACGGTCGGTGAAATGCAATATTTGCGGATAAGTCAGGCCTTCACACAGTTTTTCGATGCCACGATGTATATAGCCCGATACGACGTCTACTTTCTTGATAATTTCGCCGTCTACGGCAGCACGGAAACGCATTACACCGTGAGTTGACGGATGCTGCGGACCGAAGTTGACCACATAGTCATCTTCAGTAAACACCTTACCCGGTATCTTCTTTATTTTACCGTTCTCATCCTCTACAAAGCTTACGGTATCATCCTCATGCTTCTCATCTTCCATACGCACGGGGTTCAGCTTAGGATCAGCGTCATAATCCTTACGCAGCGGATATCCTACCCAGTCATTACGCAGGAAGAAACGACGCATATCGGGATGGTTTATGAATTTAATGCCGTAGAAGTCAAAAGCCTCGCGTTCCTGGAACAGAGCTACCTTCCATAGGTCGCTCACTGAGTGTATCATGGGATTCTTACGGTCAGTCACCTCTACTTTCACGGCCAGCAGATCCCAGTTGCGGGCGGTCGAGGTCAGATAGTATATGACAC
>CAMWKC010000023.1 GCA_947174735.1 uncultured Porphyromonadaceae bacterium | reverse complement strand
GCCCTCGGTGGCTGAAGTCATCACGATGTGACCGTCGGTCTCGCTGATTACGGGAGTAGCGACACGGTTATCCTCTATCACAAACACGTAAGTAATTTCTTCCGAGTCATGATAGTTAGGACGGCGGGCAATAAAGCGTACTGTGCAGTCACCTGCGGGAAGGAACGGAGTGGTGTACTCTATAGCACTGTCACCGGTAGCCTCACTGCCATCTGTGGTATAGTAGATAGCGGCAGCCGGGTCAGTACAGTCGAGTACGATGTGCTGTCTGCTGAAACGTGCCGAAGGATCAGGTACCTTGAAATGGTCCACATTCAGAACTGCAACTTCCGAAGGAAGCAGGTCAGCATGGTAAGAACGGGCCATATAAGTGAAGTTACCTTCAGAACGGATAGGAGAATCGGTCACATACAGTTCGCTCTCCTCAGTCGGCTCAGTTCCGTCAATAGTATAACGTAGCTGTGCATCCTCAGTCGTTGACGAAATTACAATGTTACCATCAGTTTCGGTTATGACAGGAGTTGCAGCACGATGGTCAGCTAATACGAAGTCATATATACCCTCTTCCGAATCACGGTAACCGTCCATACGTGCTATAAAGCGTACTGTGCAGTCACCTGCGGGAAGGAACGGAGCAGTGTACTCTATGGCACCGTCACTGTCAGGCGCACTTCCGTCTGTAGTATAAAGGATAGTGACATCAGGTGTCGCACAAGTCAGTACTATGTGCTGTGCCTTGAAGTCAGCGACGGGAGTTATCAGACTCATGTCGTTTACCTCATACTGTGACACAGGTGAGTCATAAAGGTCCGAACGTACAGCTATGGCACTTACGGTGCAGTTGCGTGTCAGAGTAAGCGGACCTGTATATAGTGTACTGGCTGTAGTAGGTTCCGAGCCGTCCATAGTATAATATATGGTAGCTCCGGCAGTCGGACACGAAAGAGTCAGCGAGCGTTCGGAAGTGCGTGTGAATTCCGGAGCCTTGACCGTATAGTCATATTTACGGAAAGCATACTTCGCCACTTTAGAGTCAGTCAGACCTTCCTTAGAAGCGTATGCCTTCACACGGCAATCCTCTTCAAGATCGAGCGGACCGGTATAGACGGGACTTTCTTCATTAGGTTCGGTATAGTCTATCGTATAGCGTATGACGGCATCGAGCGTATCCGAACGAATAACGACCTTGAAATCCTCAAAACTGAACGTAGGTTCAGCCACCCGATGACTTGTTACCTGATATGTTCCTACAGGTGAGTCATACATACCTTCTTTATAGGCCACCGCCTTAACAAGAAGATTGCTACCTACAAATACAGGACCTTCATAAAGGGCACTGTTTCTATCCGGCGTGCTACCGTCAAGAGTATAATGTATCGTTACACCGTCGGTCTCACACATTATCACCACATAGTCTATACCATCCATAGCAAAGCGCGGACGATAGACAGTGTTGGGTGCTACCGAATGATCAATATCAGGCACACCCGGTTCGCCGGGATCGGAAGGATTGAAGAAGTAGGAGAAGTTTGCTGTTAAAGTCACATTGCGGTTAGGCATTGTGTAGTTGAAACTTCTTGACTCTGATACCACATTCCCATCTTCATCGGTCCAATTGATAAAGGTGAAATATTGGTTGACATCAGTAGAAACACCTACATTACTACCTTCACTATGCCACCCTGCGCCATTAAGAGACCCGGAACCCTCCATATTCGATCTCAGTGTCAACTGACGTGAGACGTGAGGAGCTGAAGGCTCAGCAGGATTATCAGGAGAATAAACAAAATTAGCCACTATATGTGGGTCTCCTGCTTGCATAGTATAGTCAAAAGACCAAGAAGTAGATATTACTTCACCGTTACATGTCCAGTTGACAAATTGGAAAGCTGGATTGACATAGGCACGTAGTGCTACATTACTTCCAATTTCATACTCATTATCTGAATTAGAAGGATAACACTCGATGTAGCCGCCATCCGAGGGGGAAGGAGTGAGATTAAGTACCGAAACAGGTCGTATTACTGGCTCATCAGGTTCAGCGGGACTGTCAGGGTCGTAACGGAAAGTAGCCGTGATATGCACGTTGCGCGGAGGCATTGTGTAATCATAATCTGTAGCAGTAGATAAGGTCTCCCCGTTTTCATCGACCCAACCGGTAAAAACGAATCCGGTAGCCGGATAGGCTACCAGACGTACCGACGAACCGAATCCGTAAGTTTGCGAGGAGCCGACGTTAAGCGAACCACCGTCGGCCGGTACCACCGAAGTCGAGAGTGTGAAGTTCACTCCCGGCTCGGGCGGGTCAGCCGGATTGTAGTCCGCTCGCGCTGTTGCGCTCCATAGCAGGAGCGCAACAAGCGTCAGCAGATATTGAACTGTTTTCATACAGTGATATGAACAGTGTGAGAAATATTATTTAACGATTGTAGTAATGCTTTCGCCGTCAATCGTCACTACATATACACCGGCATTCAGAGGTACGTTTACAGTACCGCCGGCAGCGGTAAAGGCAGCGACTTCGGTACCGTCAACAGAGTAGACAGCCACAGCAGCACCTTCGTGTGCGGTAATCATCAGAGCGCCTGCTACAGCCTTTACACAGTCAGCCGCATTTTCGACACCCTCGACGTTGTTGGCAGCGGCAGGTGCGAAGCGCAGAGTGAAACGGTCGTTACATGCGCCTTCACTTTCAGCTGTGAAAGTGTAAGGACCGAATTCCAAAGCGTGTTCCAAACCAGTCACAGCATCATAGAGATAAGCCTCGCGGTCCATACGGGTAGGCTCTATTACATAGTGTTCGCCACGCACAGGAGTGTACACGCCGAGACGTACGTTGCCGTCGGTGTATGGACGTTCATTGATAGCTAACTGTACACCCTCATCATTGAAGGTATAAATCTGAGCCATGTCGAGGTTCATACTCATAAACTTCGAGGCATCGCGCGAAGTCTCATAACCGAGCTGTGCATTCTCGTTGAGCACTACTCGGGTCATATCTTCCTCTACACTGTTAGCTTCAGCGTAGATAGAGAGATTGAGCAGTTCGCGGCCGGCTTCAGGTGCACGACGGCGTACAATCTTATTGGCAGAAGGTGTTGTGGTGAGCTGTCTGCCGTCACGAAGCATGACAAGTTCGGTACACTCTTCAGGCTTCTGCACGAAGAATGACTGCATAGGACGAAGTACATAGCGGTCATCGGATACTGACAGAGCTTGGTAAGTCGAACCGGTCCATACGGTTATCGGAGCTTCCATATCCATATCGTGAATATCGAAACAGGTAGGATAAGGATTACCTAAGAAATTCCAGTTAGCATTAGCCGCTTCCTCACATTCGTGAGCATTAATATCCAAAGTTGCTTCACCGGCACCGAAGAACTGCTGATGATCCGCTTCAGCAGCCGGGAAAGTCATCCAGCCTTCACGATTAGCCTGAACTATATAACCTTCGCCACGCAACAGTTTGCCGGAAGTTACATTTTCCCAGTTACCGGAAGTAGCGTTCTCAGAAGCACGGCGTGCACCGTTGTAACGTCTGATTACCCATGATTCAGTAGCGTCATGTGAAATCTGAGCTACGTCAACATCGGTTACAGGTGAAAAGAAATACCACTGATTAGCTCTATCAATATAAAAACGTACTGTCAGGTCGGTAGCAGTCACATCATCACATTCACTTAGGAATACCGCCGGAGTAGCTTCACTGGTATTGTAACTGAAGCTTTTGAAAGGCTGTGCAGCTTCACCGTCAATCCATATTGCAGAGCCAGTGCCCATCTCAATGTCGGGAGTATTACGTATACGCTTACCCTTATCAAGAGTAAGCCCGTTACCTATATACCAATAGTCACGTACAGATGCTTCGTCACCGGCTTCTACAATAAAGTTATACCAATAACTATCCTGCTTATAGTCTTCAAGAGCGAAGTCGGGAACAATTAACTTAACATTTCCTAAATTCACACCATAAAAAGGTGCATCAGAACCCTCATTATATATTGTAGGCGGAGTAGCTACCGGACAAATTACAGTTTTAAGTGCTCTACTGTTTCTAAACACTGCACGCGCAAAATCTGAACAATGAGAATTAAGAGTTATTTTTTCAAGTTTTCCACACTCAGCGAAAGCATAATTATCCAATGAAATTACAGACTCGGGCAGTACTACATTCTGTAAATCACTTTCGTAAAATGCAGCTGATTCAATAGTTTTTAAAGTCTCCGGAAACTCAATCTCTTGTAACGACCGCGCACCTCGGAAAGCCCCTTCTTTTATGGTTTCAAGACCTATAGGTAGATGTATATTCTGAAGTGATTTACACTCATAAGCAAAATAACGAGGTAATTCAGTCACACCATCTGAAATATGCAGTGTTGTAAGAGCATCACAGTTTTCGAATTGACATCCGTAATAAGGATAGTTTTCAGTTAACAGCTCAGTAACAGAATTAGGCATAATAAACTCTTCCAGATTTCTACAACCCAAGAAAGCATAATAACCGATTGTTTTGAGCTGAGAATTTTCAGCGAAGTTAATCTGAAATAAAGGGGTATCAGACCAAGCATGATTACCGATTTTTTCTACAGACGCCGGAATATTATAATGATAAGCATTTGTACCTTTGAAAGCTTCATTACCGATAGTTTTAAGTCCTTCCGGTAGCACTACAGTACTGAGACTTGCTTTATTATAAAAAGCCTGATCCGGTAATACTTCGACTTTAGCATTTGACATGTCTAAAGCATGAATATCGGTAAGCTGTGATATGACATTCCAGTCATCATCATTTAAAGGTCCGTTAATCTTGAGCAATTGTACATCCTGTAGTTTCTGTACCTTATAAAGAATTTCACGACCGAGAGAACCGGCAGTAGAAAGACTGACATCCACCCAGTCCTGATGTAGTTCTACATTACGGATTTGTGCCCAATAGTTGCCATAACGCTGCCATTCGGTAAATTCAAGAGTATGTTCACCCGGCTCAAGAACAACCGATACATATACCCAATCGCTACTGCTTATAGTATAATATGATTTTGCATCTATACTTATAGATAAGGTACTATAATATTCATCACCGTAGTTAGTACGACCTTGAAAAGAGAATTTAGTTAGTTTATCTACAGTAAATGTGGTGGATATTGTAGAATAATTATCTTCAAGCCCTGCTGCGTTAGAGCGAATATATCCGTCTTCAGTAATCCATATATTTTCGGGATCATTCTCGAAAGTTAGAGGCATCGACTTAGAAGTTAGACATGCCGATTCTAGCTCCTTACAGGGCCAAACGCGAAGATTACGAAGACCACCCCCAGAGTATTCTTCATTAGTATCAAAAGTATTAACAAATTCAAGTTTATGGGTTCCTGTAGGAAGTATAAAAGGTGTGATAGTTTCCCATGAACCCCTTTTTGAAGCATATAATTCGTTATCCACAAAAAGCTCAATAATCTCGCTACTGAACGAATAATTATAGTCTCGATACCAATCAAACCTTATTTCAGTAGGATACTCCGAAGTATATGTACAGGATAGCGTACTTGTCTTATCATTCTCGTTTATCGTAGGAACCTGTATGGTATTGTCCACTAACTCCCACGGATAGGTGGCGTCATTTGTCCATTTCACAGGCACGGAGCCTTCGACGAGGATGGCATCATTGATGTCATCCGAGTTCGGTGTCTGGCCATAGACTGTCAGACATCCGAGCAACGTGAGCACAAGCGTGAAAGCGCTATGTACCCAAGGTGTAGTTGTTTTCTGTTGCATGATGTTATATTTTGTTGTTTAGTTGTATTATTTTTTTGCCGGAGCGGGATTTACCACCGGTGGTGGATTGTCACCGTTGCCAGGTGTATATTCAGGTGTAGTGAAGGTGATTTCTTCACCAGGCTGCCTACGCTCAACGCCGTCTTGTGTATATCTTACAAAGGGCTGTGCTCTGTATTGTGTGCCCGGTGTCAGACCTTCAAAGCTGACCGTAATTCCGCTATCACCTATAAACTCACCCTCTATAGTTTCAGTAGTTCCGGAACCGTCAGCCGGTGTAATAAAAGCACCACAGCTGGTTAACTCCGCTACAGGAGAGAAGTAATAGGCATTGAGTGTAGCAGTGGTCTGTGTCCAACCTTCCGCAGAGATCCACGGCATACTGAGTACAGGTTCGGTAGGTATGTCGGGCATCTCGGCACCATACACCTGCTGAAGATTCACAAAAACCTCATCTCCGTTATCTGATTGAAAATGAAATGTCACTTCGCGCAGTCGTGGTGTTTCGTTTGGTTCCACAACCACTGTAAGTTCAGATGTGTTCAGTCCCGTAGAAGAACCGGCAGCCGGAGTGACAGAGAGCCATTCAGCATCCTGTGGCATGAGACTTACCGACCAGTCCTGAGTGGGTGAATAAATGGTAAAATGGAATGTTTCGCCGGTGGCCGGAATAAAATCGAGGTGAGTCGGAGAAACTGTAAACGATGCGGTAATCTCACGCTGCTCGAGAGGCACAGTAACAGGCATAAACGAATTGTCAGGACTGCTGATCACCAATTCACCGTGACGAGGTGAACCGGTAGAATTCATAGACATACGCACATCGAAAGACATACGCACGGCTTCGGAAGGTGCGGAGCCAGTCTCTGTGGTTTTCGGGTCAAACTGCCATGAGCCGTCAGCACCGGGTGTCATACCAGGGCCGGGAATTATCTCCATGTAGCCATTATCGGCAGTCACAGGGTCGGAAAGGCTTACACGCCACGGCAGATTGGAGGTAACGGTGAAATTATCGTTACCTCCTATGCCGGGCCACGGTGCCGGAGTGGGATTGTTAATCATAATCCTCTGATTCTCCTGTTGCACCGTGAAAGTATAGGCTTCGTTGGGCACTCGATTGCCCTTTATATCAATGGCGTAAACAGTGACCTTACAACTGCGCTGCTCCGTCTCACTACGGTTAGCGGCAGTCTCGAGTACAAACCCGCCATTATTGACATTTATGGTCTGACCGTCATTGAACAATACAGAACACCATGAACCGTCACATTCTGTAATCTCGACACTCCAGCGGGTGTTAGTGACTACGGACAGAGGAGTACGTGACAGTCCTGACCCTATTTTAAGCAGTTTGTTAGGCAATTCTTCTCCTTCGTCAAGCACACGTATGGAGAGAGCGTCTCCTTTGCCTGGGCTTAGCTCCCGTTCTTCGTTATTGGAGCAGGAAGATAATGTCACAGTGCCGGCTCCGGTAAGCAGAACCAAAGCAAACTGCAAAGCGGTTATATATGTTTTCAGAAACTTCATGATGAATAGCATAAAAAGTTAAAGATTGACTGACAGACCAAGAGTAGCCTGAAAACCACCGCGGGTCAGACCAGCCAGACTACATACTTTTTTAATATCACCTTTAGCGCCTACCGGAATTGCATATTCAGGAGCAATGAAGATACCTAAGTGCGGTATAGGATAGTAAGTCAGCCGGGCACCTATAGGTATACTATTGACCGTAAAATTATTGCCGGCATTGCCACGCGAAATAAGACGCTGCTGCATAAAACCTACATGGGGTGTAAGTCCGAAACGCTCGGCAAAACTAAACTGATAACCGGCTGCCACACTCCACTCATCGACACGGTATTCTACTGCCTGGGCGAAAATCTGGTCTTCATTATAATACCAGTCAACCGGTTTGGTATGTCCGAGACCGAGTAGATAAGAAACAGATAAATCCACATTATATACCGTACCTCCGAGAGTGAAGGTAACGCCCGGTTTGGAAGCATACGATATACCTACAGCTGCGTAACCGGTAGTCTTAGGTACATACTGTATCTTCTGGAGCACTACAGAATCACGGTAAGTCTCACCACGATTGATACGAAAACGGTGTGTCACGGGATAGTAACCGCGCTTGGCGTAGGTCAGCTCATAGTTGCGTACCGGCAACTGCATATAGCGCTCTTCGGTGAAGACCGTGTCAGCCTGCATCACACTCACACCGTGCATCGGCTCGGTGGCTATCTCCAGATAACCGATATGAGGTACGGGAGGCGTAGCTGTATATGAAGTGGTTTTACCGGCGTCGACACGGAAAGTAGTGGACTGTGTAGTATGGTCGGGCAGACGTGACTCTATTACGTATGTACCTTCACGGAGATGGTCGGCGAAACGGCCTACACCTACAAGATTGCCACGGAACCACAGTTCAGCAGCTCCCGGTACATCTACCACTACATCGCCATAATAAAGATTCTCATCTTCCAACTCTAACTGAAATGTCTCCGGACCATCGGGCGATACCTGTATGGTACCTTCATGTACCATTGAACCGAGACGGGCACGCACGTCATGCTGGCCGTATGGAATGTACTGCGTTACCGGTGTGATACCGATAGAATCATTGTCAAGCCATACTACAGCGTCGGCGGCATCGGCGGCAAGAGAAACCATCTTACCCTCAGCCGTGAGGTTGAGCGAATAGACAGCACCTTCCTCAATGGGAGACTCGTAAATGTAAGACTTAGTGCCGTACTTAGGGTGGGTAAAAGTTACTTTCTGAGAGTAACGCGGCACATAGAGATGAATCTCGCCGGGAGCGACCTGTTCAAGACCGCTGACGAAACCCACTCCCGAACCGCCCACACCGAGGTCGGTAGCACGAAACGGTGTGTAAATACGGATCAGCGCGGCACGACGCCCGTTATCATCGTAACGCACACCGTCTCCTACGTGCGCCGTCTGATCATTGGGCCGTGTTCGCCAGTCGCGTACCACCAGCGACTGAGCGCCGGCCGTCGAAGCCGCACACAGCATCAGAGCCGTAAGCAGCGGATTAAGAAAACGTGACATGGATGATTGGGTTATGTTTATAAATCTTGTTGGCGTATATACACAATACGCCCGCCGGCATAAAGCCGGCAGGCGTACGAAAATTTGGTACGACATTACAGAAAAATGTCGTACATTTACTAAAATACTGAAAATCAGTAAGCTACGAACGGGGGGGGGTAAATGAAGATGTCAAGCTGCCGTAAGGAGCATGGGAAGAGGAAAACTGATTTGAGGAGATACGGCGCATGATTACAATGTCAGGTAGAGGTACTGAAAAAATGATAGATGAAATATTTAAGTTGCAAAGTTAATACAAAATGACACAAAAAACAAACAACAGCTACTATAAAAAAAATATAATTTACGTTAAGATGTAAAAAATATGCCATAAGCTGTAAAAAAACGCTACTAAGGGGTATTTTTTTGATCTGACCACAGGAATTATTCCCAATAACTATCGGAAAAAATACCGTACTGAGGCGAATCCTTTGGTATGTTAGGAGTGAGATCGGGATTGCGTTCAGGTTGCCATGTACGTACATGTATGGTCGGCTCATCAGCATTTGCAAAGTCGACAAGTAGGTAGAGATAGCCGGTATCTCCGTATGTAGACGATACATATTCCTGACGTAACTGTATACCGAAAGTCCTCGGACCATACGCCGATTTTCCTATATCAGTGGCACCGAACCGGATATTTATATATTGGTTAGACTTGAAACATTTACGCAGGGTTTCCATATATTCCGCCTTACTCTTACGAGCGTATGTGACATGTGCTGTATTGCTGAATCCGCGCAGATCTCCTTTAACCGCTGTGGACTTACGTACCACATGGCCGACGATAATAACAGCATCATCGGCAAAGATATTTTCTATATAGTCAAGACGGTGTAGCGCAAAGGCTGTTTTATAATTTTCGAGAAAGCCGACAATTACCATCTTTATGTAATCGTTCCATGCGGAACCGCCCATAGCGAATATATCATCACGGGCAGCGCTATCAAGACCGAAAGCCAAAGATTCTATCAGTCCGTCGGCGCTGAATGTAAAGGTCACATCTTCGACAAACTGCCGGCGACCGTTCTCAAATGTGAACGACATAGGTACCGAACGGCACACCACTCTGTCACCTACAGGGAAGAAAGCATAACTATCCGGAGTGGCACGTCCGACTATACGGGCCTGACCGTAACGTATCAGACGCTCGAACATATCTTTTCCACCCGGAGTAAAAAGAGGCAGGGCACGGTCATAGTTACGAGTTGCTATGGCATCTACCAATGTCGCCATAGCTTTGGCATAGCCAGCCGAGGCATCTTTGCTGACAGGTGTAAGCGAGGCACGGGCACCGGCGCTAACAGCCTCGTTAAAGGCTTTGGTCTCTTTCTTGTCAGCTTTAAGCTGACGCGGACTTTCAGTAATAGAGATTTTAGCCGAGGGCACGAGACCGGCGCCGTTATATGCCTCAAGTAACGGAGCATATTCGGCTATAAGATGATTTTCGTCAGGGAAACGGTATTCTATGTCGAGATTAAGAGGATTGAGCGGAGTGTTAGGAGCAAGTAAGACTTCAGCCATACCGTCGCGGGCAGTGATGACAGGAGACTTGGCACGGCCTGTGAAATAAGTGAACGCAACACGCGAAGCCGGCTCACCTTTATAGCGTACTGTAAGGTCGAGAAGCTGTCCGGCATCGGGGTCGGCAGGGTCGGCAGGCTTTACACCGGCTATACCGAAACTTATACGCGAACAGATGTCGCGCATCTGTTCGGGAATCCATGTCACCATGTTGCGTGAATGACCGTCAATAACGTCATGGATACTTTCATATTCGGGCAAAGAACGAAGCACAACAAAAGCCCTGTAGAGATAACGCAGAGCATCGTCGACAAGTCCGCTCTTCTCGGCTGTCAGACCCATACGTGCAAACTCAGCCACACGATCACGACGACGCTGATACATGGCGTCCATCTGTTCCCGGCTCATGTAAGCCACTACTTCGTACGGAGGTTTATTGGAGGTCCATATCTGGCGTACGTCACGCAATGTGGTAGGATTGGAATAACTACGTACCAGCGAACGGAAATCAGAAGTCGAAGTAATCGTACCGTCGCTGGCAACCGATTCATTGTCGGAACCTACGCTTTCGGCAGTGACGGTAACAGAAATTTTACGGGCAAGTTCGGCAAGAGCATTATCCACTGCCTGTGCACGGTCGTCAGCTGTACCTACACCCCATATCATATCAGGATTATCAAAAATAGCAGCGGCTTTTTCAGCCTCAGGAGAAACCTGTGCGGCGGCAACTGTCAACCATACAAAGCACAAAATTAAAGCACATAAAGTCCTGTACCCGATGTTAAGGGCATAAACATGTTTGGAAACAGTAGTAGGTAAAGTCTGCATATTATTAAAATAAAGTATGGTCAGGTCAGAAGTAATTATGAAAATTGTTGCAAATATAATAGAAAAATCTCAAACTATGCACCTTTCAAAAAGAGAACTAATTATCGACTGAAATCTTAAGAGCTTGTTTTAAAAGGGAGAATATAATAGTGGATAAATGATAAAATCGGTAAAAAACATGCAAAAAAAGCGGAAAATTAGGATAGGTGAGCATTTTCAGTTATTTTTGCAGTTTGTAAGCGGATAAGGCCGCGTGCACCAATGACAATGAATCTGTTTGACCAGGTAAGCGAAGACATAAAGAAGGCCATGCTTGCGCGCGATAAAGTGCGCCTTGAGGCCTTGCGTGGAATTAAAAAGGAGTTTTTAGAGGCTAAGACCGCCAAAGGAGCAAACGGTGAGCTCTCTGATGAGACTGCCGTGAAGATAATGGTCAAGATGGTGAAGCAGCGTAAGGAAAGCGCTCAGATATACACCGACAATAATCGTCCCGAACTGGCTGCTAACGAGCTGGCTGAAGCTGCCGTCATTGAGGAGTATCTGCCTAAGCAGCTCAGTGGCGAGGAGCTCGATGCCGAATTGCGTGCTATCATAGCTGAAACAGGCGCCACCGGTCCTAAGGAAATGGGTAAGGTGATGCGTCTGGCTTCGCAGCGCTTGGCCGGTCGTGCTGAAGGTAAGGTAATTTCAGAAGCTGTGAAACGTCTGCTCAATTAATCCTATCCACTAAAATGCCATGCTGACACTTCAGACTATTAAGAATGACCCTGAATGGGTAATAGGCCGTCTGGCTGTTAAAGGTTTTGACGGTCGTGCCGTTATAACCGAGATACTCGAAATCGATGCCGAGCGTCGCAAGCTACAGGGTAAGTGCGATAGCGATGCATCCGAGCTAAAGAAATTAGCCGCTTCAATCGGTGCCCTCATGAAACAGGGTAAGAAAGAAGAGGCAGAGGAGGCCAAGCAGCGTGTAGCACAGATCAAAGGTGCTACCCAGGGTCTTCAGGATCGTCTGGCCGAATGTGAGGCTAAACAGCGCGAATTGCTGCTGACAGTGCCTAATCTTCCCTGTGCTGCCGTACCTGAAGGTAAGACAGCCGCCGACAACGTGGTTGAGAAGGAAGGCGGACAAATGCCTGAGCTCGGCGACGACGCACTGCCCCACTGGGAACTGGCAAAAAAATATAACCTTATAGATTTCGAACTCGGTGTCAAGGTTACAGGTGCCGGTTTCCCGTTCTATATAGGTAAAGGCGCCCGTCTGCAACGTGCGCTGATACAGTTTTTCCTCGATGAAGGCGCTGCTGCCGGTTATACCGAAGTAGAACCGCCGTTCGTAGTTAACGCCGCTTCAGGTTACGGCACAGGCCAGTTGCCCGATAAGGAGGGTCAGATGTATCATGTCACTGAAGACGATCTTTACCTTATTCCTACGGCTGAGGTACCGGTGACAAACATGTACCGCGACGTAATCATACCTGCTGCCGAACTACCGCGTAAGAATGTAGCCTACTCTCCTTGCTGGCGTCGTGAAGCAGGCAGCTACGGTAAAGACGTACGCGGCCTCAACCGTCTCCATCAGTTTGACAAGGTAGAGATAGTACGTATCGAGAAGCCTGAAAATTCATACGCTGCGCTCGAAGAAATGAAGGACCACGTGCAGTCTTTACTTGATAAGCTCGGGCTGCCCTGGCATATACTTCGTCTCTGCGGCGGTGATATGTCTTTTACATCGGCTATAACCTTTGACTTCGAAGTATGGTCGGCCGCACAGAAACGCTGGCTCGAAGTGTCTTCGGTATCCAACTTCGAGACTTATCAGGCTAATCGTCTTAAATGTCGTTACCGTGACAGTGACAAAAAGATACATCTGTGTCACACTCTTAACGGTTCTGCACTGGCTTTGCCACGCATAGTAGCCGCATTGCTCGAGGACTATCAGACTCCGGAAGGTATCGTGATACCCGAGTGCCTGCGCAAATACACCGGCTTCGATATTATTGACTAAGGTTTCGACACCATATCTAAATGTATTGACCGTGACCTACATAAGTAAGGAAGAAAAGAAAATACCCATAAATGACCCGACAGGGAAATGGTCGGATCTGACACTTCTGCCTGAATGGCAGGAGAAGTATTATGACGTCTACACCGTGCGCAAGCACGGTAAGTGGGTAATGCTCAAGGCCCTGAAGAAAGAGTATGCCGACGATCCGAAATATCGTGAGATGCTGGAGCGTGAGTTCGACACACGCTATAACCTTGCGCACCCGAACATCGTCATGGTCAATGACCTCGAAGATGTGCCCGGCGTCGGACTGTCAATAATAACCGATGATGTCTACGGCTATTCGCTGCGACGCCTTATCGATGAAAAGCGTCTGACACCGCGTATAGTACATCGTCTGGAGACACAGTTGCTTGACGCTATGGAGTATATTCAGGAAAATCATATAGTACACCGTCCTATTTCGGCCGACACTATCATCTTCACTGAATATAACGAGAATCTGAAGCTTATCGACGTAGGTTACGCGCAGATAGAACAATTAAGTACCAAAGACACACGTGACGATATACGTAGCTACGGCAAAGTGGTAGGCGAGGTGCTTCAGCATCTTCCTACCTCGATGCCGCGCCTGCGCAAAATATCGGAACGTTGTCAGAGTGACTCATCGCCATATAATACCATAACCGACCTGCAGTTGGCTATGGAACGTGATAAGTCAAAACCTCTTTACATCTTCCTCAGTATATTCATCATAATAATGGGAGCACTGTTAGTATATCTATCACTTAAATACTAACAGACAGGTTTTTCAGGCCGCTTCCGGTAATACTAATCCCCTTTCCTGCCCAGACAGCAATGATCACAATCAAGACCATTGAGCCTACCAAGAGCAATCTGAAAGCCTTTACACAGTTTCAGATAGATCTCTATGACGGCAATCCTTATTACGTGCCGCCACTGATAAGCGATGATGTGGCTACGCTCGATCCCGCCACCAACCCTGCGTTTGACTTCTGCGAGAGCGTCTACTTCATGGCTTACCGCGACGGTAAGCCGGTAGGGCGTGTGGCCGGTATGATCAACCGTCAGGTAAACGAGACGCATAACGAGAAAAACGCCCGCTTCGGATTTATCGACTTTATAGATGACCACGAGGTATCGGCAGCCCTTATGAAGGCTGTCGAAGACTGGGCGCGTTCAAAGGGTATGAAAAAACTCATCGGACCTTTAGGTTTTACCGACCTTGACCATGAGGGTATGCTTGTCGAAGGATACGAAGAGCTTTCGACAATGGCTACCATATATAACTACCCGTACTATACAGAGCACATGGAGCGTCTGGGTTATAAAAAGGAATCCGACTGGGTTGAGTTCCTTATGACGGTGCCTGATAAGATACCTGATAAATATAACCGTATAGCTGAGATAGTAAAGAAAAAATACGGACTACGGGTTCTCAAGTACAAAAGCCGCAGCCGTATAAAGAAAGAATACGGACGAGCGCTGTTTCACCTCATAAACGAGGCTTACGACGGTCTGTATCAATACAGCCATCTTACCGAACGCCAGATAGATTACTATATAGATATCTATTTAGGCCTGCTCAATCTCGACCTTGTGACTCTTATAGTCGACAAAGATAACAAACTGGTGGGAGTAGGTATCTCGATGCCTTCGATGAGTCTTGCGCTGCAGAAGTCCAAAGGCCGTATGTTTCCTTTCGGCTGGTGGTATCTGCTAAAGGGACTGAAGGGAGCTAACGACCGGGTAGACCTCTTGCTGGTGGCTGTACACCCCCACTATCAGAATAAGGGAGTCAACGCTCTGCTGTTTCAGGACCTTATACCCTACTATCAGGCCAAAGGCTACAAATACGCTGAGTCAAATCCTGAGATGGAGACCAACTCAAAGGTGCAGAGTCAGTGGGAATATTTCGACTACCGTCAGCACCGTCGCCGCCGTTCGTTTGCAAAGAAACTCTGAGGACCTCTCATGTCAACTGACCATCATACTCCTACAGAAGCTGAAGCCGTCAAGCCATACGATGCACACGGCGCCAAGACCGCACAGGTAGAGGAG
>CAMWKC010000022.1 GCA_947174735.1 uncultured Porphyromonadaceae bacterium | reverse complement strand
CCACTGAAACACCATATTTCCTTGCTATAACAGACAGCGTCTCACCGCTCTTGATTGTGTGGACCGCAGATTTGGGAGTTGCAGCAGGTTTGGAAACCTGTTTAGAGGCTTGTTTAGTCGAGG
Organism: uncultured Porphyromonadaceae bacterium; assembly: GCA_947174735.1. GTDB lineage: Bacteria > Bacteroidota > Bacteroidia > Bacteroidales > Muribaculaceae > Lepagella. Next base: position 15,377 of record CAMWKC010000022.1, on the reverse strand, counting down.
ATTTTGACTGTTGTTTAGCAGTAGATTTGTTGCTTTGGGCGACTGCAGCGACCATAGCGTTTACCTCTTTGGATTCTATTTCCTTGCCTAATGAAGTAGGTGTGTTGATACGCAATTGCTGTCCTACACGCAGAGCATTGCGTCGCAGACCGTTGATTTCACGGATTTCCTGTGCCGACACCTCATAGTCTTTGGCTATCGAAGCTAATGTCTCTCCGGCCTTTACTTTATGAATTACCGAACGCAGACGCTGTTCATTGCTCAGTGTGGGAGCATCAGCCATTTCCGAACGGATATTCTCATCATCTTTATTCTCCATTTCTTCCGCAGCAATAGCGGCATCGGCCAATATCTCTTCCGACACATACTGTTCACCCGGTTCAGCTGTCTCACGACGTGCATACTTTTCACTTTCATAACCGAGGATAGCGTCCTGACTCAGAATATAGGCCTGTATCTGACGTGCAGGAAGTATAAGAGTATAAGACACCTCCCCGCTACCGGGTATCAGATCAGCACGGAACTGCGGATTGAGTATACGCAATTCATCAACCGGTATATCAAGCACTTTTGAAATCTGTTCGAAATGCACACGCTCGCTCACCTGCAACGTGTCTGTCACCAAAGGCTTAGTTGCCAGCACAGGGCTGATGTTATGCTGTTGATAATAAGTCATAACATAATTAGCCGCAATAAACATCGGTACATAACCACGTGTCTCAGGACTCAGATAATTATATATAGACCAGAAGTCATGTTTTTTAGGGTCTCCTCCGGCACGGCGTATCGCCTTGTTGACAGCACCGGGTCCGCAGTTATAAGCTGCTATGGCAAGGCTCCAGTCGCCATAGGTGTCGTACAGATCTTTCAGATAGCTGGCAGCGGTAGCCGAAGATATATACGGATCACGGCGTTCGTCTACAAGCGAGTTAACCTCGAGACCCAGACCTTTGGCTGTACCTATCATAAATTGCCACAGACCTGTAGCGCCATGTTTTGACACGGCGTTAGGATCAAGTCCCGACTCTATGACAGGCAGATATTTCAATTCAAGAGGTAATCCGCGCTCTTCGAGTGCCTGTTCAAAGATAGGCATATAATAATGGCTCAGTCCAAGTATTACTGCCACCTGCGAACGACTGTTACGCGTGTAGCGATCAATATAGCTGCGTACTATCTGGTTGAAAGGCATATCTATGACTGTAGGCAACGCAGCCAGACGCCGTTTTACTTCGGCATCCGGCACTTCAGTGTCACCCATATTACGGTAACGTTCGTCACTGGCAGTATAATTTTTCATATACCACCCTTCAAGCATACGCTGAGCGTCAGTCTCGAAACTCTCGGGATATACTATCGAGTTGTCTCTGATACTGTGCTTGAGGTCAAGTACGTTGGCGTTGCCGCGAGACTGGGCATGGCCTGTGAGTATGGCTGCCGCCATAAGAGCTGTAAGTAGGAGGTGTCGTATCGTCATTGCGAAGAGATGTTTTTTGGTGTTGGGGTGGAGAGAGGTCACATAGTGTGACAATATCAGAAAGTAAAGGCCCAGTTGAGACCGAAAGCCGGTTTGGAAGGGACCGGACTGCCTAACATAGTCGGTGCGACGTCCATTGACAGATTGTCGCTTATATCAAAATGAGCCAAAGACGCATCGACGTAGGCATCGACCATACAGAGGAGATAGAGACCTACTACAAAGATGATGCAAAGATCGCGATTACGACGGTAATAGTCACGACGTGAACGCATTACCGAAGTTAGCCATGTTTTATCAATATCGCCCTCGTTGGTAGTGGGCGGAAAGAAGTTCATGTAACTGTTCGTACCCGGGTCACTGTCGGTAAGATCTCTGTAAGCCTGTGTGTAGTCCTTGAGCATCTTATTGTTCCACGAGGTTGCATATCCGAGCCCCATAAAACCACCCACTACTATCGGAAGCTTCCAATAACGCCGGTTGTAAACCTGACCGAGGCCGGGAAACAGAGCCGACATCCACACAGCTCTTGTCGGGTCAGGGTTAAACTCTTTTTTACCGTTCAGCAGATAAGGATTGCTGCTGTCTTCAACAACCGTAAGTACGGAATCACCCTGATTGATTACCTCAGCACCGGGTACAGGCACAAGTACCTTCTCATCCATATATACTGTACTGTCACCAGCCGTTTCCGGCGATTGAGCTAACAGCGAAGCATCGGCCGGAGGTACAGCCAACAACACACATAGCACCGACAGCAGTAACCGTTGCCATAACGGCAGACACTGTGAGGAAGAGCAACAACAGGAGGTCATGCGCATGGCCGTCATTGAGAAGACTGAGTGTCGAGACGTGACAGTACCGACATAATGTTTTCGAGTTCCTCGTCAGAGGTGAACTTTACAGTTATTGAACCCTTACCGTCAGGACGACGTTTCAGTCTGACAGGCGAAGGGAGCCAACCTGAAAGCCGACGAGACATTTCGGCATAACGTTCGTTATCTGCATCAGGAGCTACCGAGGCCGGTTTTTCCTTATTGTCAGGCACAGCTTCTTCAGTCTGACGTGCCAGTTCCTCGACACGGCGTACTGAAAGTCCTTCCTCCACTATGTGATTATAGAGTTCAAGCTGACGCTTCGAATCGGAGACAGCCAACAGGGCACGGGCATGTCCCATCTCCAGCTTGCCGTCACGCAGACCAAGCTGTATCTCAGCAGGTAGTTTCAGCAGGCGCAGATGATTGGCTATGGTCACACGGGTCTTACCCAGACGTGCTGAAAGGCGTTCCTGCGTGAGATTGTACTTGTCGATAAGCATACGGAAAGCAAGAGCTACTTCTATAGCATTCAGGTTCTCACGCTGTATGTTTTCGATAAGAGCCATCTCGGTCACTTCTGTATCGGAAGCCTCTCTTATATAGGCCGGCACGGTGCGCAGGCCGGCCATACGGGCGGCACGCCAGCGACGCTCACCGGCTATAATCTGATAAGAACCGTCGTCGAGGCGGCGCAGCGACAGCGGCTGTATCACTCCCAACTCGCGTATTGACACAGCCAGTTCCGAGAGAGCATCTTCATCGAAGGTGGTTCGCGGCTGGGCAGGGTTGGGGTGAATATTGTCTAACTCTATCTCACTGATAGCCGATGAGCCATCAGTTCGCACCTCCTTAATAGAGATGAGCGAATCTAAGCCACGGCCGAGTGCGTTACGTTTTATCATCGTTATGGGGTCAGGGTGTCAGACTGTTTGTATGCTATCACTGTGTTTATGGAAAGGAGGAGATTACTTACGACGACTACGGGCTATTATCTCACGTGCCAGTTGCTCGTAGGCTATAGACCCGCGACTGTCAGGATCATAGAGCACCACAGGCACACCATGACTCGGACTTTCGCTAAGTTTGATGTTACGTGGTATCACTGTGTCAAATACATTGTCGTCAAAGTGTCCTTTCAGTTCTTCGTATATCTGATTGGCGAGACGCAGACGCGCATCATACATGGTCAACAGAAATCCTTCTATTTCCAGCGACGGACGCAAGCGGCTCTTTATAATTCTTATAGTATTGAGAAGTTGTGATATACCCTCCAATGCGAAATATTCGGCCTGTACAGGTATAATAACCGAATCTGCAGCTGTCAAGGCATTGATGGTTATAAGACCCAGCGAAGGACTGCAATCTATAATTATATAGTCGTAGTCGTCTTTTACAGGTGCGAGTACCTTTGACAACGTGCGTTCACGGTCGTTGCTGTTCATCAGCTCCACTTCGGCACCGACAAGGTCTATACGCGAAGACAGTAGGTTGAGGCCTTCAATCTGTGTGGGTACCACTGCCTCGGCAACGGCTACACCGTCGACAAGACACTCATAGACAGTCGAGGTTACTTCACTCGAGTCCACCCCTATACCTGAGGTGGCGTTAGCCTGTGGGTCGGCATCTACAAGAAGCACTTTTTTTCCTTCAAGGGCCAGACATGCGGCCAGGTTGAAGGCTGTTGTGGTTTTACCCACTCCACCTTTCTGGTTGGCTATTGCAATGATTTTACCCATGCTTATTATTCTCTCTTTATACTCTCTCTTTGATTTTAACTTGCAAAACTAATCTTTATCTCCCGTTTTCACACTATTTTTTATCTTAAATAGTGTGAATTGTCGAAAACTTATTTGCATCAGTCATAACTTACGGTCTTGACAAAAGGTTGCCAGAGCTGTTCTTTCCGTCGACAGACACGCATAAAAGCATACCATAACAGCAGTGAGGCACTCAGCAGAGCACCAGAAAAACTGTAATACACGCCTATGTTGCCCATATCCGCACCGACAGCTAACAGAAGCATAAGCGGTGCGCCGATGACAAGATAGCTGATTACGGCTATCCATAGAAGCGGTTGGACCTCACTTGTGCCGCGCAATGCGTTTGCGTATGTTATCTGAACCGCGTCACCATACTGATAGATTACCAGCGGCACTATAAGTGCCATGGCTGAAAGTATGACCGATTCATCAGGACTGAACAGATGTATCAGAGGACGTGTCCATATTATGAATGCCACTGAAGCCAATGTACCTAATAACAGGTTAAGATGTAATCCCGCGGAAGCAATACGTCTTATACCGGTGACATCACGCAGTCCGGTGCAATTCGCTACCTTGATTGAGGTGGCAGTACCTACACTCAGATATATCATAAATCCTAACTGAGCTATTGTGTTGACTACCTGATACGATGCTAACTGTACTTTACCGAACCAGCCTGACACCACAGCACCGAGACTCCACAGAGCACATTCCACTCCGCTCTGAATACCGACCGGATAGGACGTAACCCACACTTCACGCCGTAAAGCTCCTATGCCTGCAGAAGAATCACACACTCCCTGCCAGTAGTCACGATAACGCTGTCTGTGACTGAAACAAATCAATATACCTATACATGCTAAGGCACGTGCTGTAAGAGTAGATAGTCCGGCGCCGAGCAGCCCGAGACGAGGACAGCCGAAATTACCGAATATAAGAGCATAGTTACCCATGATGTTGAGCACATTAGCGCTTAATATCAGCCACATTGGCATAGCTGTGTCAGTGGTGCCGTTAGCCGTCTGCTGACAACAGTTGAATATAGCCATCGGCAGCAGTGAGCTAAGTACGACCAGATAGTAAGGACGTATCAGAGGCAGTAATTCCTCCGGCTGACCGAAGCAATCGATAAAAAAATAAAGCGTGCCCATCAGTGCCATAAAGAACACCGATACCAACGTATTGACCTGCAGACCGGCACGTAGCGTACGCCCTGCCTCATGTCGTTTGCCTTTACTGTAAAGGGCACCTATAAGTGGAGTAATACCGCCGGCGAAACCTATCTGCATCACTACCGCCACCATGAAGAAGCTATTGACAAAAGCAGCGGCAGCAAGTTCGTCAAGACCATACGCACCTACCATCATGGTGTCAGCAAAACTGACCACAATGATACCGACCTGAGTCACCAGTACCGGTAAGCCGAGACGAAGCAATCCTATATATGCCTCTTTGTATGTGTTCCAGATATTGACGCGGTGCGCCGTACTTCCTACCTTCGATGGGCGTAACATATCAGATGTACAGATGTGGGTATCGTTTCAGAGTGCAAAATTACACATTCCCTCCCATATAATCATACTCTTTACTTATCCTTTCGGCAATATTACCTCGGTAGGAACTTTATAATATAGCTAAATGACGCCTTATTTTTATGTATGTATCATATAGTAATATTATTAAAACGTGTTAAATCGGTCATTTACTTTATAAAATGTCTTGCAATATAGCAAGGTTTTATATACCTTTGCGAAAAGGTGCATTCCGCCGCTTACAGCGGGAGGTTCCGTATGTTTTTGTTTACCATTTTTTTTCAACCAACCGACTTCATAGGGAAGTCACATCCAAAACACTTATTTTTCTTTTCTCATGAGACAATTTTTCAATTTTGTGGGTTGGAGTCTTAGCAGTACACTTCTGTGCGCTTCGCTAACTACCGATGTGCAGGCACATTCCCGTGCTGCTACTTCCGCCCGAAACGCCTCGGTGACGACTGAGGCGCTCGGTCGCCCTGTTCATACCTTACCGCAGCGTCTGCGGGCGGCTTCAGGAGTTACTCAACTTTCAAACATTCCCGGTAGTCCTGAAAGCGGCCTGATGCGCGTCCGTCCGGCTTCAAAAGCACCTATGGGCCTTCCTGTCGCCCAGCCGCGAGGCTCACTCTGCGGCGTGGTAGCTTCATTCAGAGGCATACAGTCAGCTTCACAATCTTACTGGGGCGAGATAGACCCTGTGTCGGGAAAGGTGGAGAATATGTTTAGCGGTTCCTATCTGGCTGATATACAGAATTACGATATTCAGGGCGGTGCCATACGTAATGGTATACTCTATATTGCTGATGTACTTACCTCTATAGTTGCGGGTGCACAGGTAGAGAATATCATCTGGCGTCGTGTCGATCTTGCTACAGGCGATGAGCTTACACCTATCTATTTCGGTGAAGATTATGCTGCTTACGCCTATAGTATGACATACGATCCGGACAAGGATATGTTCCACATCCTGTCACTTGACCAGTCAACCTATTCATTCGGTCTTTATGCCACCATTGACCCGTCCGACGGCTTTGCTGTTCAGTCGCACGGTCTTCTGTCGCGCAATAATTTCCTTGGTTCTATAGTGTATAACCCTGCGGATACACAAATTTATGTATTCGATTACTATAATCAAGTCTTTACTATCGATCAGGCTACTGACTCTCTGATAGAAATGGGTACCGTTGACGAGGATTATACTCTGGTACGCTATCAGACGGCCACAGCCATGACTTACAGTCCGCTCGACCGCTCATTTGTGGCCTGTTATCCTGATGAGTTCACTGAGTCGATAAAGCTTCTCTTTATTGACGATGAGACTTACAGCGTCACCGAGAGCGCCTCGCTTTATCCCGATAATCCTTATCTGTCCCTGTTGTGCTGCACCGACCCGTATGCCGAACTTGAAGCTCCTGCCATGCCGGCTGAGGCTATTTTCGATTTTACCGGTGCTGCCCTGACAGGTAATATCACCATAACAGCTCCTGAACTGACCTACGGACGACTGCCTATAGAGCAGCCTCAGGTGCGTATGGTCTTTGAAGTTGACGGCAATGTGGTATTCGATACCGAAGTACCCGTAGGCGAGAGTCGTACTTTTGCTTATGAAGGTACAGAAGGTGTGCACGAGACCACTGTTACCGCTAAAATCGGTGATAAATCGAGTCCTGCACGCAAATCAGTTCTCTGCTTAGGAAATGATATACCCTGTACACCAACAATGCTCAAAGCCGAGAACGGGCTTCTGACATGGGAGCCGGTGGGTGCTAAAGGAATAAACAACGGTTTTGTTGATACAGCTGCCGTAACTTATGATGTGTTTGAGAACGGCGTCAAAATTAATGATACTCTCCTTACCGAATGTTCGTTCCGTCTTGATACAGACCGCGACCTCAGCCGTCTCAGTATCGGTGTGACAGCTTCGGCCAACGGTCTTACTTCAGAACCTGCTTCACTCAGTCTGTTGCTTGGCAACGCCATGCCGCTTCCTTTCGAGATGGTACCGACAAAGGAGGAATTCAGTCTTTTCCAGTCATTTGACGCAAATGGCGATGACACAACATTCGGTTACAGACGTAACATGGATACAGGTGATTATTACGTAGGTATAGACATATCAAGCACTTCGGGTGCTGATGATTGGCTGTTCCTGCCGCTGTTAGCTTTCGATAAGCCTGAAACTCTCTATAATCTCAGTTTCTCCTACAGTAATCTTACCCGTTACGAGGTAACCGAAAATCTCAGTGTCTATATAGGACGCTCTGCTGATCCACAGTCGATGACTCAGCTGATATACAGCGGTCAGAATCTCTATGAACCTTCTCCTATTACTATAAGCCAACGTTTCGCTCTGCCCGAAGCAGGTGACTATTACGTGGGCTTCCACTGCACTTCACGTAACAGTTATGGTGTAGTAATAGGAAATTTCCGTGTTGAATCGCTTGAAGGTTATTCGGCACAGGCACCCGCTACTCCTGAAGTCAGCGCTAAAGCTGCTCCGGCCGGAGCTCTCAAAGCAGATGTTACCATAAAGGCTCCTGTAGTTGACCTGGTAGGTAACGCACTTGATGCCGACGATATGATAACTTATACTGTCACCTGCGGTGAGGCTACCTCTAAACTTGATTTGTTACCCGGAACTTCCGGTGAAGTGTCGGTAGACGTACCTGCCTCCGGCTATAACAGTTTCTCAGTAATAGGTACTAACTCAAAGGGCGAAGGTATATCAACCAATCACAGACTGTATGTAGGTATTGACCGTCCGTTAGCACCCCGCAATATCAGATATTCGACTTCAGCAGATAATATGACTATCACTATGACCTGGGATAAACCTGAGGCTGTAGGTGAGAACGGCGGTTATGTAGATGTTGATAATCTTGAATATCGTATATATGTGGTAGAAGGTGTGGCTTACAACCATGTAGGTACAACACGTGAATGTTCATACTCTTACACTGTTCCCACAACTCCGCAGCATCAGTACCATATAGGTCCTGCAGCTATCAACGAGATGGGTGAATCACGCTATTCTCTATTTACACGTGAGACTTTAGGTACTCCTAACCCCATACCGCTGGTAGAAAACTTCAGCTCAAACGGATTTGCTTATGAACCTGTAAGCTATACCATGTCAGGTGAATTTATCAATTCATTTGTCGAATCAATCGGCTCGGTACTTAGTATGGGTACAGGTGTCTCCACAGACTTTAACAGCGGTGGTCTCGTGATTTTCAATACCGGCAGCGTACCGACAAAGGCTGAACTGGTATTTCCTAAAGTCACCACATCGGCCTCACAGAAGACCGGCTTCAAACTACGCTGGCTTGACTGGAAGTACACTCCCACTTTCTCGCTCTGGGCTCGTCGTTACGGTGCAGAAACGCTTGTGAAGTTAGCGGATTTCGAAGCTGAACGTCCTGAACAGGGTACATGGAAAGAAGATATTGTAGTGCTTTCCGACGGCTTTGACGATGCTTCGTGGGTAGAATTCAGAGTTCACGCCGATCTTTCAACCGAAGCCAAAGAGTACGGTTTTATCGATGCTTACGAACTGCTTCAGAATGTGGAGAATGACCTTAAAGTAGCTTCGGTAACAGGTGTGACAGAAGCTACCGTAGGTGATGAAGTCAACTTCCATGTGCGTGTTATTAATGCCGGTCTTGAAGTAATGAACGGCTCACTCACAACTACCGTAACGGATGCTGCCGGTAATGTACTTCTTTCGGAAAGCGACAATATACGTCGTCTGCAGAGTAACCGTGAGTATCTGAAAAATGTTTCGTTCGATATCCAGGCAGAATATCTTGCCAATGCTCCTCTGACTGTGACAGCCACTGTTGAGGCTGATGAGGATGAAGTGCCCGAAAACGATACCCTATCCGCACGTCTTGAAATCAAGGCCCACGAGGCTCCGGTAGTAACGGATCTGACAGCAGAACGCACTGTCAACAATACTGTAGACCTCGCATGGAGCGAGCCGGATCTGACCTTCGGTGGTAATGACGGTTTTGAGATGGCTGAACCTTTCGTTGTTGCCGACTACATAGGGCAGTGGCGTAACATCGACTTCGACGGTCGAACCTGTTGGATTGTAAACGGTCTGGAATGGCCTAATAACCGTGAGCCGTCTGCATGGATGACTATTGATGCCGAGGCTCTGAACATTATGGGTGACGCCCGTCTGGCACCTCACTCCGGCAGTCAGTATCTCATGGCTCGTAGCTGCGAATATGATGAAGAAAGCGGTGACGGTATGGTACAGGCTTCAGACTGGCTTGTATCGCCTGAAGTTGCCGGCGGTACCGAAGTAACATTCTGGCTTGGCTCAATCAGTGTAGACTACACCGAGTATGTCGAGGTATGGTGGAGCGCTACGGAACCTGAGTTCGATCCTTACGTACCAGTGACACCCGATGAGAACGGTTCGGTCCAGAGTTCATCTACCAACGGTTCGTTCAAGCGCCTGCGGACATTCTCGAAGAGCGGTGACGAAGGTTGGGAGTTCGTTAACTTTACTCTGCCGGCCGAGGCACGTTATTTCGCTCTGCGTTATGCAAGCTTCGATTCATTCGGTGCTATGATTGATGACCTTGTGTACACTCCGGCCCGTCTGTTCAGCTGGGAAGTAGCAGGTTATAAGGTGCTCCGCACTGTTGACGGTATACAGGAAACAATAGCTGACGATGTACAGAGTACTTCATGGACAGACAATAACCCTGTCAATGGCGTGGCTTCGTACAATGTCATCACCACAGTGCTCAATAATGGTTTCCGCAAAGACGGTCCGCGCTCTAATACAGCATCGGTAGGAAGTGCACTGGTTGATGATCTCAGAGCTCTTGAAGGTGTCTATGGTGTTACGGGTGCAATAGTGGCTGAAGGTCTGACTGGTCAGGCACTTGCCATATATGCCGTCGATGGTAAGCTGATGCAGTATGTAAACCTTACTTCCGACCGCCAGAGCATACCTATGCCGTCAGGTGTCTACATTGTTAAGGCTGGTAATGCACTGGCTAAAGTAATGGTAAAATGACATTACTATCAATATAATTGATAACATAATGCTTAACCCAGAATACACATGAGACTGATATTTAGTTTGATGGGCGGTGCCGCTATCGCAGCGGCCGCATGGAGCACACAGGCTTCGGCTACGTCCGGGACTCCAGCGAAGTCAGCAGACTCTCCTGTAGGCCATATTTACACTACCTTCACGACAGGCCTTTCCGATAACGGCTATATAGCCAGTTTCGCTTCGGTAAATCTGAGTGACGGTAGTGTCACCCCTACCTTTAACAGCGCGGCTTTCATTAATTCGGAGCCTCAGCTGCAAGATGGAGCTATGCGTGGCAGTAAACTGTATATACCTGATTTTTTACAGGATATGGTAACAGGGGATCTTACAGTCTTCTGGAAAGTATTTGATACAGATTCGAAGTCTCGTCTTGACAACATAAACTTCTCAGTTGAAGATTTCGCTTACTGTTATGCACTGACCTATGATGCTGATCGCGACCTATTCTATGGTCTTGCTGTCGATCTTGTAACCTTCGGCTTTAATCAGCTTATAGAGATTGATCCCGATAACTGGTCAACACGTCATATCGGTAATGTAGGTAACGGTGGTAATGACTTCATGGCTTCGCTGGCCTATAATCCGGCTGACGGGCAGCTGTACGGTATCAAGAATAACGGTGTTATGTATATGGTAGACCGTGAGACAGCCAACTGCTATGAGGTTAAAGTGTTCGAGGATTATGAGGATTTCGTAATTCCGCAGGAAGCCTCTTCCCAGCCTCTGGTTTATAGTCCGAAAGACCATTGCTTCGTTACTATATATCCTAATGATAATGATCAGGTATACCAGTTAGCTTATATCAATGTCGGTGATGGCTCGTTTGATGTCTATGACGGCGAGCCTCTGCCGCAAGGGTATCTGTTTACCAGTGTTTACTGTACAGATCAGTATGCCCCCGATAGCGCTCCGGCTCAACCTGTAATTACAGCCTTAGAGTTTGACGGTCCGGCCCTTACAGGCGATATTGCGTTCAAAGCTCCGGAATCAACCTTCGACGGTACCCCCCTTCCGGGCAACATAGAGATGGTTCTTACCATTGACGGTGAAGAGGTATGGACCGATAATGTAGCACCCGGTGCTATGGTAAAAGCTCCGGTTACAGTGACCGAAGGTTTACACGATGTAGCTGTTTTCGGCCAGATCGACGGTGTTGCCGGTCCGAAAGATACATATACGTTCTACGCCGGACATGATACTTCGATACCGCCGTCGCAGGTTTCTCTGGATGGAGCTCTTCTCTATTGGTCTAAACCATCCGCTTCAGTTAACGGTGGTTACATCGACATGACCTATATGACTTACGATGTCTATGTGGACGGTGAGCGTATCAACGAGGAACCTATCAGCACATCTTGGTACACTCTTGATATCACAGGTGATATGCGTCGTGTAGCAATAACTGTAACTGCCACAGCCAACGGTCATGTATCGGAACCGTCAGTACCCCTTTCGGTAGTCCTTGGTTCACCGCTTGAGCTGCCTGTTACCTTTGAACCTACCCGTGCTGAAACCGAACTCTTCACTGTGGTAAATACCAACGATGATGAAAATGAGTTTGCTTATTATGAGCAGGACGGCAAATCATATATAGCTGTAGGTAGTGTACAGTATTACCAGCAGCCCGATGACTGGTTCTTCCTGCCGGCAATAGCTTTAGATGATATTGATGCCCGATATAGTATCAGTTTTGAATACTCCAATTATTTTGGAGCAGCTGACCATAATGATGACCTTGAAATACATATAGGTACATATCCGCTACCGGAGTCTATGTCCGCCTGTATATATACTCATGCCAATCGTCAGACAGCTGAGGACACTGAGGTGAATGCCGATTTCGGTATAACACAGCCGGGCGTTTATTATATCGGTTTCCACACCAGTGCTTCCGGTCCCTATCGTTATCGTGGTGTGAAGATGCGTAATTTCCGGGTAGCTCTTGATGAGGCGGCCTCAGCCCTTGCCCCCGGAGAGGCCGATCATCTGACTGTCGAAGCTGCTCCGTTAGGCGCTCTTAAGGCTACTGCCCGATTCACAGCACCTGTCAAAGCAATTAACGGAACATCGCTGGATATGACCGAACCTATAACCTTTGTTCTTGCCTGCGGTGCCAATTCAGCACAAACCGAGGCTCTGCCCGGTGAAGAGGCTGTTATTGAAATCGAAGTACCTGAAAACGGTATGCAGAATTTCTTCCTAACACCTTCTACTGCTTCGCAAGGCAAGGGTGTCGCACAGCTGGCCAAGACCTACGTAGGTATAGATACACCGTTATATCCGGCTAATGTACAGCTTACCGCTTCACGCGACAATAAGACCTTTACTTTAAGCTGGGAAGCACCCAAACAAGGTGAGCATAACGGTTATGTGAATACTGATGAATTGGTTTATAATATCTACCTTTATAATAGTCCTGATAATGTACTGGTAGGCACCACTTCTGAATGTTCGTATGATGTTGTGTATAACGGCTCAACACAACAGACATACCGCCTTGGCGTGCTTGCTTCGAATGAAGCCGGTCAGTCACTTCTGTCCCCATACGTTTATGATTTTATCGGTCCGGCTCTGACAGTACCTGTGTCAGAACGTTTCGGGTACACAGGCTTTGATTGCGGCCCATGGATGAATAACACTGAAAGTGAATTCGCTGACTGTCTTTGGAATTCCGTAAACTCAATGGATGGTCTTGGCATAGGTAATCCTGTAATTTCTGTAGGTGCACTTTCTTGTAATAATCTGGGTAAAGGTGCCGGTAATGGTGAGCTTATCGGTCCGAAGATGACTACCGATGGTGTAGATAAGGCAATAGTACGTATACGCCACTGGCAGTATGACCACGCCGCCTCCATGCAGTTGTGGGGACGTACAGCCGACAATCCTGACTATGTTATGATAGCTGAGCTGAAACCTGGTTCCGCTCAAAGATGGGTAGACTGGAATATTGATCTTCCTGAATCCTTCATGAATCAGGGCTGGATACAGTTCCGTCTCCGTGCTCTGCTGGCTGATTACAACGATGCTTACTGCCTTATAGACAGCTTCGAAGTGCTGCGTGATGTGCAGTATGACTTTGCGATGCAGTCGTTATCCGGTCCTGAGTCAGTAGTTATAGGCGATGATGCTGTATTCAATGTTAAGATTGTGAACGCCGGTATGGAGATGGCTACTACTTCTATTGTAGTCGATTTACTCGGCGACGGTAATGTTCTTGCCTCGGAAACTGTTAACGTAGGTCGTACTGATGCCGGACGTGGTTTCGAGCGTAACTTCACCTTCCCGATGCTGGTAGAGTATCTTGCATATAGTGACATGCAGGTACATGCAAGCATAGTAAATGATGATGACGAAGTTGAGAGCAATAACACAGCTGTATTACCGTTTGTACTTGCTGATAATGTACTTCCTGTAGTAGCAGACCTTTATGGTACAGATGCCGCCGGTAACGGTGTCGAACTGACATGGAGCCGTCCTGATGCTTCGTATGGTGGTACGGAAGGTTTCGAAAATATGCCTTCACATCGCAATACCGGTATGATAGGACGCTGGCGCAATGTAGACCGTGATGGCGGTATGCCGTTCACAATCAATGGTCTCTCGTGGGCCGGTAACACTGACCCGTGTGCATGGATGGTATTTGACGCAGAGGCTATGGGCACTATGAATGATCCGCGTCTCTGTCCTCATTCAGGCAAACAGTATATTATGGCCCGTTCGCTTGCATACGATGAGTCTGAAGAACCTGTACAGTCATCCGACTGGCTTATCTCACCGCGCGTTGAAGGCGGTACTACAGTTAGCTTCTGGTTCGGAACTATCGATAGTTCTTATCCTGAGACTATCGGTGTATGGGTATCTGAGACTGACGATGACATTAGCTCGTTCACTATGCTTCAGCCCTTTACTAAGTCTGGTAGCGAAAGCTGGGAGAAGGTTCGCTTCACGCTGCCTGACAATGCCCGCTACTTCGCATTTGAGTATCGTAGCTGGGGTGCTTTCGCCGCTATGATTGACGATATAGAGTTTACACCGGCCGAGCTTTCGGAATGGGATATTGACTCTTACCGCGTCTACGTTACGAATGGCAATGCTCCTCGTACATTGGTAGCTGATAAGGTAACTGACACATCTTATACTCACACCAATGCTTCGACTGAAGGCGGTGCTATCTACCATGTAACCACAGTTGTAACTGACAGTGAAGGTAATCTCTATGAAGGTCCTGTAAGCAACGCAGCCTTTATAGACGGTAGCTCTGTAGATGAAATCAACGGCAGTCTGCGTATAGCCGGCGGTCGCGGTAACATCTACGTACTTGGCGCTGTATCTGACAATATTGCAGTCTATACTGTCGACGGTAAGCTCTATAGTCTGACTAATTGCTTCGATGGTACAGTTACTATACCTGTAGAACCCGGTATTTACGTTGTCAAAGTCGGTAATACAATCGCTAAGGTAAGAGTACTCTGATGTCTTTCCCACTCAGCAGTATCTGAGTGTGTTCACAAGCTGCTGAGAAATTTAAAACAAAGAGGGTGTATCAAAATTTGATACATCCTCTTTTCATAGTATACTGACATTAAATTATATATCGAAGTTAAGAATAGTTTTCATCCTGTCGAAGGAAAAGCGAATGGAATGTTTAAATTGACAAAAGCGCACGAATGATTTATGTTCATTAATTTTTAAAAGCTACTTAGTAAT